>NCIF01000163.1 GCA_002256785.1 Hydrogenophilales bacterium 17-61-9 | reverse complement strand
GAGGGTGTCGCCGATGTGCAGCTGGCCGTGGTTGTGGATGCCGATGATGTCGCCCGCCACCGCGTCTTCCATGCGGGTGCGCTCGTTGGCCATGAAGACGACCGCGTTGGCGATTTTCATGTCCTTGCCGGTGCGGCGGTGGCGCACTTTCATGCCGGGGCTGTAGCGGCCGGAGCAGACGCGGAAGAAGGCGATGCGGTCGCGGTGCTGCGGGTCCATGTTGGCCTGGATCTTGAACACGAAGCCGGTGAACCTGGGTTCGGCGGGGTCGACCGTGCGCTCGACCGCTTCGCGCGGCAGCGGCGACGGCGCCCAGCCGGACAGTGCGCGCAGTACTTCGCGTACACCAAAATTATTGATCCCGGAGCCGAAGAAGACCGGAGTCTGTTTGCCCGCCAGAAAGTCGTCGAGGTTGAAGGTGGCGCCGGCGCCGCGCACCAGTTCAATTTCGGACAATAGGGTGTCGGCCTCGAGCGGGAAGCGTTCCCGCAGCGCTTCATCGGCCAGGCCTTTCAGGGACTCGAACTGCTGGCTGGCGTTTTCCTCGCCGGCCTTGAAGCGCAGGATCTCGTCGTGGATCAGGTGGTACACGCCCTGGAAGCGCTTGCCCATGCCGATCGGCCAGGTCACCGGCGCGCAGTGGATTTTCAGGATCGATTCGATCTCGTCCAGGAGTTCCAGCGGCTCGCGCACCTCGCGGTCCATCTTGTTGATGAAGGTGATGATGGGGGTGTCGCGCAGGCGGCACACTTCCAGCAGCTTGATGGTCTGTTCTTCCACGCCCTTGGCGGCGTCGACCACCATGATGGCGGCGTCGACCGCGGTCAGCACGCGGTAGGTGTCTTCCGAGAAGTCCTTGTGGCCCGGGGTGTCCAAGAGGTTGAACACGCAGTCGCCGTAGGAGAACTGCATCACCGAACTGGCCACCGAGATGCCGCGCTCCTGCTCCACCGCCATCCAGTCGGAGGTGGCGAACTTGCCGCTCTTCTTGGCCTTGACCGTGCCGGCCATCTGGATCGCGCCGCCGAACAGCAACAGCTTTTCGGTCAGCGTGGTCTTGCCGGCATCGGGGTGCGAGATGATGGCGAAGGTGCGGCGTTTCTTGACGTCGCGCACCAGGGCGGGATCGCCGGTGTGTGCCGGTGTGGTGGTAGTGGGTTCCATCGGGGAAGGGCGAGCGGATATGAAGCAGGGCGCAATTTTAAGCTATTTCCAGTGCCCTGCCGTTTTGCCGAGCCATGAAACGGTATATTCCTGAACGGACGGGTGTCTTGCGCCGGCCGTCCGCATGATTTGGAATCGCGGCATGCTGCGTGTCCATTCGCCAGGTCAATGTCTTGCCGGCAAGGCGGCAAGACCGGACTATCCTAAGGCGGGGACGCCGCTTCAACCGTGCGCGGCGCCAGCACTGTATGGGGTGGGTATGGACGGCCCCACTGCGGGACATTGGCTTTCCGCGTCGACCGCCAGACGATCCTGGCCCAGATCTTTGGCAGTGGGCAGACCGTCGCGACCCACTTGCAGCACGGACAGCAGATGGCCCATGCCGGCCAGGGTGCGAAAGTGGGCAATGGTATGTTCGTAGGTGGCATTGGTGTAGGCGCGCCGAGCCTGGAAGTATTCGTTTTCGGTGTCCAGCAAGTCGAGCAGGGTGCGCTGGCCGATATCGTATTGCTTGCGATAGGCTTCGCGGGCTTTTTCAATCGACAGTTGATGCTGATCCAGAAAGCCCAGTTGGCGGGAGAGGCTATGGATGTCTTTGAAGGCAATGGTGAGCGTCTGGCGAATGTCGCGGCAGGTCTTGTCGCGTATATCCTTCGATTGCTTCTGGCGTTCGGCGAACTGGCGTGAAAGCGCTTGATCGGAGCCGCCCTTGAACAGGTTGTAGTTCAGAACGAGTTCGACCACCCCTTCATCGCGCCGACCCGCTACGCCGTTGTCGTTGTAGGCAACGTCCTTGCGCGCGCGCAGGTCGACACGCGGCAGAAAGTTGGCCTGGCGGCCGTGCGCTTCAGCTTGCGCGGCGCGCACGTTTTCAATCGCGGCATTGAATGCAGGACTGCCCTGGTAGGCCAGTTTCAAGGCCTCTTCGACGTTGGGCGGGATGCCCTGCTTGAGCAGGGCGGGCGCGATCATTTCGCCCGGCGGAAGCTCGCCCACGATGCGCTGGTAGCGCGCGCTGACATCATGCAGGTTGCTGGCTTCGGTCAGCATGTTCGACTGGGCCAAAGCCAGCCGGCCACCTGCCTGCTCGAAGTCGACCCGCCGCCCCACGCCCGCCTGAACGCGTTGCTGAATCTGGTTGAATACCTGTTCATGCTGGGCAAGATTTTCCTGCGCCAGCCGGGATAGTTCGCGGTAGCGCAGCACGTCGATAAAGGCACGGGACGCTTCGAGTGCGATGGACTCCGACGTGTCCAGAACCTCGTAATACCGCACCAGCTTGGTATAGCCGAGTCGGGCAACCTCATCGCGGGTGGCAAATCCGTCGAAAATCATCTGGTTGAGGGACAACGTGGCCCCTCGGCGGGTATAGTTGTTCGTCGCCAGGCCGGGTTGGGTCAGGCTTTCGCGACCCGCGCCCGTGCTGAGGTCTACCCGCGGAAAATAACCGCCCCGAGCGACGTCCTGTTCATGGAGGGAAGATTGAAAAGCATGCCAGCGAGCCTGAACCTCGGGATTGCTCACGATCGCATTTTTAACGGCATCCTGTAAGGTGAGAGGGGCTTGAGCCGCGGCAGGCGCCGACAGCATGCTCATCACCGTTAAGAACAGCACAATTTTTCTTCCTGGCATTCCTTCAGCCTTCCGGAACATTTCCGATAACTTGAATAGGGCGTACGACAACGCATGATTTCAAGCAACATCCATACCAGAACAGGAAGGCCACATAATTTACGCTGTGCGTGCACGCTACCCGAAACCTGGATATCGCTTTGGGCGCCCACTTGAAATTCGGCGCTGACAGGGCACCTGAGGGCCGCATGATGCCGTATTCAGGCTATGTGAAAGACATTCTGACGCGCCTGTTGCGGCCGATTTTCGGGTGCGATTTTCGTGTTGTTTAGACGCATCGTGTTGAGAATTCGACTCGCCGTCGGAAAAGTGGCCATCTGGAAGGCAGCCTTTTTTCTGTTTTTGGGGATGGGTTTCGTTTTTGCGGGCGTTGAACTGGACCGGATGCTGCTGCTTGCCGGCCAGCGTTATGGCGAATCCGGCGCGGCCTCGGTGATGGCATGGCGCGATTTGCTGACGCGTTCGAGCGGGCAGAGCGAAGCCGCCAAGCTGAAACGGGTCAATGATTTCTTTAATCGTAGAATCCGTTTTGGCGAAGACCGGGATATCTGGGGTGCGGAAGATTACTGGGCGACCCCGCTCGAGGTGTTGGGACGTTCGGAAGGGGATTGCGAGGATTTCGCGATTGCCAAATACGTCACCTTGAAGCTGCTGGGCGTCCCTTCCGAGAAAATGCGGCTGACCTACGTCAAGGCTCGCCTCGGCGGGCCGCAAAGTAGCATCGTTCAGGCCCATATGGTCCTGAGCTATTATCCGGCCCCGGAAGACGAGCCGGTGGTGCTGGATAACCTGATATCGGATATTCGACCTGCATCGCGCCGTCCCGATCTGACCACGGTCTTTGGTTTCAATGCCGAAGGGCTGTGGGTGGGCGGCGCGTCGCCGCGTGCGGGCGCCTCCGCACAACGGCTTTCGAAATGGCAAACCGTGCTGGTCAGGATGCGGGCAGAGGGGATCGAATGAAACACCACGTGCTCAGGGAACTGTTATGACACTCACCAAGCAACTCTGGCTGGCCGTCGCGGCCATCATGACCATCGCATTCGGGATCAGTTTTCTGGCCAGCGCGTGGTCGGCAAAAAACTACCTCGAAGATCAACTCCGGTTGAAGAATATCGACAATGCCAATTCTCTGGCCCTGTCGATGTCGCAAATGGAGAAGGACCCGGTTCTGATCGAATTGCTGGTTTCGGCCCAATTCGATATCGGCCATTACAACCAGATCAAGCTCGTTTCGCCGTCCGGCAGGATGATGATTGAACGCGTCAGCGAGGCGGTGAACGACGAGGTTCCTGCCTGGTTTGTCGAATTGATCCCGTTGACGAGCGAGCCTGGCATTGCTCTGGTACAGGACGGCTGGCGCCAATATGGCACCCTGACGGTGATCAGCGACAACCGCTTTGCTTATCTGGCTTTGTGGCAAGGCAATCTGCGGCTGCTGGTCTGGTTCCTGGTCGGCGCGCTGTTATGCGGTGTGATCGGCACCTTGATATTGCGCGCCATCGCGCGTCCGCTGGGCGAGGTGGTCAAACAGGCCGAAGCCATCGGCGCGCGACGGTTCATCACCATTGAGGAGCCTCGCACGCGGGAATTCCGCAGCGTGGTGCGGGCCATGAATGCACTGTCTGGCCAGGTGCGTGGCATGCTGGACGAAGAGTCCGTACGCTTGGAGCACTTGCGTCGCGATGCGCAGCACGATGCGCTGACCGGTCTGCTCAATCGCGAGCATTTTCTCAACAAAATCCAGTATGCACTGGAGGGGGAAGACGCCGCCCCGACGGGCGCGTTGTTTATTCTGCGCTTGCCCGATCTCATCAAACTGAACAAGGAATTGGGGCGCGAAACCACCGATACCCTGCTGAAGCGGGTGGCCAGCGCGCTACAGGAATCCTGCCCGGATGAGGCCTGCCTGATCGGCCGGCTGAATGGCGCCGACTTCGCCGTGCTCGCGCCTGACGTGGACTCTGTGGATGAACTCGCCCAGAAGATTTTTGCGCGCACCATGTTGTCGATCAATGATCCCAGTTCGCCAACGGAACATGCCGTGTGGTTGGGCGCGGCCGTTTATCGCCATGGCGATGCGGTGTCTCAGGTGTTGTCGCGCGCTGATATGGCGCTGAACCGTGCCGAAAGCGAAGGCGGCAGCGCCGTTGAAATGGACAATGCCCATGTTGAATGGAAACCTGCGGCCAGTCTGGTGTCCACATGGCAAGAGCTGATCGAGACCGCCTTGAACCTGAACCGGGTTCAGTTTGCAATCTATCCGGTGTTAAGCGGGCAGGGCGCGCTGATCCATTACGAGGCGCCCGCGCGCATGCAGGTGATTCAGAGTTCTCAGTGGATGCCGGCACAGGAGTTCATGCCCTGGGCGAGCCGGCTGGGTCTGACCCAGCGCATCGACGAGGCTGTGTTTGAGCACGCCCTGGTCTGGCTGCAGGCTAACGAAGGCGCCATGTGTATCAATGTATCGCCGCAATCGGTGTGCGATCCGCTGCTGACGGCGCGGTATTGCCGTGCGCTCAAAGCGATTCCGAATATTGCGCAGAAGCTCTGGATTGATGTCCCCGAATTCGTGGCCTACCGTCATGCGCGCGAATTCCGTGTGTTCTGCGAAACCATGAAACCGCTGGGCTGCAAGATCGGCCTCGAACACGTCGGCAACCAGATTTGCCGCATGGGCGAACTCTACGATGTCGGACTCGATTACCTGAAGATCGACAGCGTCATCATCCGCGACATCGATCAAAACCTGGGCAACCAGACCTTTCTGCGCGGCCTGTGCACCATTGCGCACACGATGGGCATGATGACCATCGCCGAGGGGGTGCTCAACCAGCAGGAAGCCGCGTGCCTGAAGGAACTGGGCTTTAAGGGCATGACGGGA
>NCIF01000162.1 GCA_002256785.1 Hydrogenophilales bacterium 17-61-9 | reverse complement strand
AGACGATGCGAGAGTATAAGTAATTGTAATTGTTTGTTATTTGTGTGTTGTTGAGAAATCGTGAGATCGCATGAAACACCAATGCACAGTTCAGGCGGCGAGTTTCATGCCGCGAGTGTAGCGCATACGATTCCACACGTGCTTTAGCACGTAGTGGATCGGAGCACCCGCTAGGGGTATCGAGATCCTTTAGGGCATACGATTCCACACGTGCTTTAGCGCGTAGTGGATCGGAGTACCCGCCAGGGGTATCGAGATCTTTTAGGGCAGCCGTGACGGTTATACGACGCATTCCCGCATTGCGGGAGGCAGTCCCAATGAACCCCCGAGGGCGGCAGCTTATCGGGGGCTTGCCGGGACGGGCGGTTGCGCCGCCGGCGAAGCCGGGGCCGGAGCCGGCGTGGTCTCTGGCGCGGGCTTGCCGCCGGGCAAAGCGAATTTTGGATAACCGGCACGGTCAAGCGCAGCGTGCCACCGAACTGATTCGAAACCATCGATCTTGTCGCTGCCGATGACGAGGATGGGCACACGCAATTGACCGGTGAGTTTTTTCAGTTCGACCTGGGCTTCGGGGCTGGCTTGCGGATCCTTGTTGCTGAAGGGGACGCCGCGTTCGGAGAGCAGCTTCCGTGCCTGGTCGCAGGGGGCGCCGCACGCGCTGGCGTACAGGGTGACCGGGTATTTTTCACGCGCGGTTTTGCTGGTATAGGACTCGCCGTTTTCGATGACGCTGCCCTTGAACGCTTTTTGCTGCGCGTTCCTGACGTTGGGCGGCGGCGCCTGATCGCTGTAGACCGTGCGACCCTGCGCATCTTTCCACTGATACAGCTGGGCAGCGGAAAGCGGCGCGCTTGCCGTTGCCAGCCATACCGCCGCCATGATGAAGCCTGCTTTCATCTAAAACTCCCGATAAACATAATCACCAGCCATAACGGCCGGATCAGGGCGAAGCTTTACCCGCACATAGCGTAAAGCGGGGGCCGTGACGGTAAAGCTGCTTGAGCGGCAACATTCGCGCACGCAAGCCGCCGAAGCTCACGCCATGCCGTTGTGGCGCAGCAGCGCGTCGAGGGTCGGTTCGCGGCCGCGGAAGGCCTTGAACGATTCGAGCGCCGGGCGCGCGCCGCCCTGCGCCAGGATTTCGCTCCAGAAGCGGTGGCCGACTTCCGGGTTCAGCACGCCGCCATAGCCTTCGGCTTCATCCTCGAACAGCGCATAGGCGTCGGCCGACAGCACTTCCGCCCACTTGTAGCTGTAATAGCCGGCCGCGTAGCCGCCGGCGAAAATGTGCGAGAAGTTGTTGGGGAAGCGGTTGTAGGCCGGCGGGATCAGCACCGCGACCTGCTGGCGGATGTCGTTGATCAGATCGAGCGCGGTGCGGCTGCCGCTGGGGTCGAAGTCGTCGTGCAGGTGCATGTCGAAGCTGGCGAACTCGATCTGGCGCAGCGTTTGCAACCCGGCCTGGAAGTTCTTGGCTGCCAGCATCTTGTCGAACAGCGCGCGCGGCAGCGGCTCGCCGCTGTCGATGTGCGCCGTCATGTGCTTCAGCACGTCCCATTCCCAGCAGAAGTTCTCCATGAACTGGCTCGGCAGTTCGACCGCGTCCCACTCGACGCCGTTGATGCCGGAGACGCCGAGTTCCTCGATTTGCGTCAGCAGATGATGCAGGCCGTGGCCGGTTTCGTGGAACAGGGTGATGACTTCGTCGTGGGTGAACAACGCGGGTTTGCCGCCGACCGGGCCGGAAAAATTGCAGTTCAGATACGCCACCGGGGTCTGGATGCCGTCGTTCGTTTTGCGGCGGGTGATGACGTCGTCCATCCAGGCGCCGCCGCGCTTGGAGGCGCGTGCGTAGAGGTCGAGGTAAAACTGGCCGACGCGCTGGCCGCTGTGGTCGGTGAGGGTGTAGAACTTGACGTCAGGGTGCCATACCGGCGCCTGGTCTTCGCGGATGTGCAGGCCGTAAAGCGTTTCGACCAGCTTGAACAGGCCGGTCAGTACGCGCGGTTCGGGGAAATACGCTTTCACCTCCTGATCGGAAAAGCTGTAGCGGGCGACGCGCAGTTTTTCCGAGGCATAGGTCGTGTCCCAGGATTGCAGGTCGGCGATGCCGAGTTCGTCGCGGGCAAACGCCTTGAGTTCCGCAAAGTCCTGCTCGGCGTAGGGACGGGCGCGGACGCCGAGCTCGTCGAGAAATGCCAGCACCTCGGTTGGCGTATCGGCCATCTTGGCGGCCAGCGAGACTTCCGCATAGCTGTTGAACCCCAGAAGAACCGCCGCTTCGCGCCGCAGCTTGAGGATGCCGGCAATCAGCGCGGTATTGTCAAAGTCAGGCTTGCTGAGCTCGGAGGCGCGGGTGACGTAGGCGCGATAGAGTTGTTCGCGCAGTTCGCGGTTGTCGGCGTACTGCATCACCGGCAGATAGGACGGCATGTGCAGGGTGATTTTCCAGCCGGTTTTGCCGTCTGTTTCGGCTGCCGCTTGCATCGCTTCCAGCGCATCTTCCGGCACGCCAGCCAGCTTGTCCGCAGCGTCGATATAGCGGGCAAAATCGTTGGTGGCGTCGAGCAGGTTTTCCTCGAATTTGGCGGACAGCTGCGCCAGTTCTTCCTGCACCTGCATGAAGCGGGCCTTTTTATCGGCCGGCAGTTCGGCGCCGCCGAGGCGGAAATCGCGCAGTTCGTTGTCGATGATTTTCTTGCGCGGGGCCGACAGCGCGGCGAAATCGGGGCGGGCTTTGAGCGCCTTGTATTTGGCAAACAAGGCCTCGTTCTGGCCCAGTTCGGCGTAGAAAACAGTGATCTTGGGCAGATTGGCGTTGTAGACCTCGCGCAGTTCGGGCGAATCCATCACCGCATGCAGGTGCGACACCTGGCCCCAGGCGCGGCCCAGTTTCTCGTTCGCGTCGTCCAGCGGGGCGACGAAGGCGTCCCATTCTGCGGGGGTATCGGCAGCCTCGGCCCGCGCCACCGCGGCGCGGCAATCGGCCAGCAACTGGTCGATGGCGGGAGTAACGCATTCGGGCTTGAACTCGGCAAAACGGGGCAGTCCGGAAAAATCGAGCAGGGGGTTCATGGCGGGATGACGGGTTGGAGGAGAGGGGAATTATACTTTCGGGCTGGAAACCGAAATTTCAACCCCGTGGCAGACAAGGTTAACGATCATTTCATTGCGCCCCATCACGGGGTCATGCCTGCGCTGGCCGAAGGCGCCTGGGTGCACCCGCGCGCCACGGTGATCGGCGAAGTCGCGCTCGGCGCCGACGTGTCGGTGTGGCCGGGCGCGGTGATTCGCGGCGACGTCAACAGCATCGCTATTGGCGAGGCGACCAACATCCAGGACGGCAGCGTGCTGCATGTGTCGCACAAAACGCCTGCGTATCCTGCGGGCGGGCCGCTCGTTGTGGGCGCACGCGTGACGGTGGGTCATACCGTCATCCTGCATGCTTGCACGATCGGGGACGAATGCCTGATCGGCATGGGCAGTATCGTCCTCGACCGCGCGGTGATCCGGAAACATGTGCTGCTGGGCGCGGGTTCGCTGGTGCCGGAGGGCCGTGTGCTCGAATCCGGTTATCTGTATCTGGGGCGCCCGGCCAAGCAGGTGCGTGCGCTGACCGCAGACGAAATTGCCTATTTCAACTATTCCGCGCAGCACTATGTGCAATTGGCGCGGTCATACTCGCCCTGACCCCTGACCCCTGACCCCTGACCCTATGAAACTTGCCAAACCGTTCCTTATTGTCGCCGCAGTGCTCGCTGTGGCAGGCGCACTGTTTTATGCGCTGATGGAAAAACCCAGCGCGCCCGCCGCCACGTTCACCACGCTGGAGGGCAAGCAGATTTCGCTCAACGACCTGCGCGGCCAGTTCGTGCTGGTCAATTTCTGGGCAACCTCCTGCCCCGGCTGCATCAAGAAAATGCCCGACATGATCGAGACTTATAATCAGTACAAGGGGCGCGGCTTCGAGGTCATCGCCGTGGCGATGAGCTACGATCCGCCCAACTATGTTTCCAGCTTCGTCAATACGCGGCAGTTGCCGTTTCCCGTGGTGCTCGATGTCAATGGCGAACACGCGCGTGTGTTCGGCAATGTGCAGATCACGCCCACCACCTTCCTCATCGGCAAGGACGGCAGCATCCTCGAACACAAGCTGGGCGATTTTGATTTCGTTAAATTGAAAGCCCTGCTCGACAAGGAGTTGTCTTGATCAGATTTTTGGCCGCGGCCGCCATGGCGATCACGCTGGTCGCGTGCAGCTCGCCTGGCTTGCCGAGCGCCCCCCCGGCCGGTAAAGCGGCCTTGCCGGAAGCCCCGCCGCCGCCTTTGGTGGCCGACGATGCCATCGTGTGTCCGGCTGATGTCAAAGCCTGCCCGGACGGCAGTTTTGTCAGCCGCAATCCCGACCAGGGCTGCGCGTTTGCGCGTTGCCCGGGCGAAACCCAACAATAACCTTTCTGGATTTTTGATTCATGGCGCAATACGTGTACTCCCTCAACCGTGTCGGCAAGATTGTTCCGCCCAAGCGGCATATTCTGAAAGACATTTCGCTCAGCTTTTTCCCCGGCGCCAAAATCGGCCTGCTCGGACTGAACGGCTCTGGAAAATCTTCGCTGATCCGAATCATGGCGGGGGTGGACAAGGACATCGAAGGCGAAGCCATCCCGATGGCGGGCATCCGCATCGGCTACCTGCCGCAGGAGCCGCAGCTCGACCCGACGCACACGGTGCGGCAGGCAGTGGAAGCCGGCCTGGGTGAAATCGTCGAAGCCAAAAAAAGGCTTGAAGACGTGTACGCGGCCTACGCCGAGCCCGATGCCGACTTCGACACGCTGGCGGAAGAGCAGGCGCGCTGCGAGGCGATTATCGCCACCGCCGGCGCCGACCTCGACACGCAAATGGAAATCGCCGCCGATGCCTTGCGTCTGGCGCCGTGGGACGCGGTGATCGGTACCCTGTCGGGCGGCGAAAAGCGCCGCGTCGCGCTGTGCCAGTTGCTGCTGTCCAACCCCGACATGCTGCTGCTCGACGAGCCGACCAACCACCTTGACGCCGAATCGGTCGAGTGGCTGGAACAGTTCCTGGTGCGCTACCCCGGCACAGTGGTGGCGGTGACGCACGATCGCTATTTTCTCGACAACGCCGCCGAGTGGATACTCGAACTCGACCGCGGCCACGGCATACCGTGGAAGGGCAACTACACCAGCTGGCTCGAGCAGAAGGAGGCGCGGCTGGAAACCGAATCGAAGCAGGAAGTCGGCCGCATCAAGACCATGAAGCAGGAACTGGAGTGGGTGCGGCAGAACCCCAAGGCGCGCCAGGCCAAATCGAAGGCGCGTCTGGCCCGCTTCGAGGAATTGAATTCGGTCGAATACCAGAAGCGCAACGAGACGCAGGAAATTTTCATTCCGGTCGGCGAGCGCCTCGGCGATAAGGTGATCGATTTCACCAACGTGAGCAAATCCTTCGGCGACCGGCTCTTGATCGACAACCTGTCGTTCAGCGTGCCGCCGGGCGCCATCGTCGGCATCATCGGCCCCAACGGCGCCGGCAAGTCGACCTTCTTCAAGATGATCACCGGCCAGGAAAAACCGGACAGCGGCGAAGTCGAGATCGGCCAGACCGTGAAGCTGGCCTACGTCGACCAGAGCCGCGACGCGCTGGCGGCCGACAAGACCGTGTTCGACGAAGTCGCCGA
>NCIF01000161.1 GCA_002256785.1 Hydrogenophilales bacterium 17-61-9 | reverse complement strand
CCTATGCCGCCGAGCCGCCGGACTGGGCGAGGAAGATTGAGGTAAGCTGCTCTTCGTGAACCGCATCCCCGCCCTGCTCGCCTGCCTGTTGACTGCCGCCCTGCTCGCCGCCTGCGGCGGACAAGCCATTCAGCGCAAGGACGGCAGCAGCAGCGTACGCAGCTTCAGCCTCAAGGAACTGGCCAAGGGCGACGTCGACACGGTGATCGAAATCCACCAGCAGGAAATCCTCGGCACCCTCAGAACCCTCACCCTCAAACTCTACCGCCGCAACCCCAGCGAATGGCGCAAATCCGGCTTTGCCAGCGCCGACGACGCGACCGCCGCCCTGTTCAAGCCGCTGGAGCACTGGCAGCTGCATCCGCAGAAGGATCTTCCCTGGGAAACCGTCCTGCTCGAACCCTGGCGCGCCGATTTCGGCGGCGACCGGGTCAAGGCCTTGATGAGCGGCCTCGTGGTCATGCACATGACGGCCTTCAACCACCAGACCGAGTTCTACCTGCTGACCGAAGTGGACGCGCAGAAGCTCTACAATGCCGCGCGCAACACCGAAGCCGTGGTGTGGAAGCTCTCCAGCGCCAGGAATGCGCAGGGCGAACCCGTGCTGCTATCCAACGGCTTCGACGGCAGCGGCGTCGCCAACCTCAGCTTCGAGCGCGAATTCGGCAAGCTCATCGGCATCCAGGACACGCTGGCCAGGATCATCGAGGACAAAAGCAACCGCGCCATCCGCTTCGGCGTGGTCAACGTCGCCAGCATGGCCTTCCTGCCGATCTGAACATGATGGCCGATGCCACAGCACAGGACGCCGACATCGCTCTGCTGGCGGGCGCTGGTGGCGGACGGCTACCGCGATACGCTACGGTTGGAAGACGGTGCTGCGTAATAAGGCCTGCGGCTGCTTAAAACAGGAAAGGCATACATCCATGCTCAAATCAATTCTTGCTCAGTTATGGTGGATATTCCCTCTGCTCATTGCAAGTGCTGTCGTTAAAACCCCTTGGTTTAAGGGAATCTTTGGCGAATGGTTGGTCAGGTTGTCCGCAAAATTATTACTAAACGCCAAGGAATACCGCCCTATTCATAATGTCACACTTCAAACACCGGACGGAACGACGCAAATCGACCACATCTTCGTATCACGATTTGGTGTGTTTGTTGTTGAAACAAAGAACTATAGCGGCTGGATTTTTGGCGATGAGCATCAGTCCATGTGGACGCAAAAACTATTCAAGAATACAAACAAGTTTCAAAACCCGCTTCGTCAAAACTATAAGCATGTCAAAGCGCTGGAAGCCCTGCTGAATATTCCGCCCGAGAAATTTCACTCTGTAATTGTTTTTGTCGGCGGAAGCGAATTCAAGACCAAGATGCCATCAAACGTCACTTATGCAGGCGGATATGTTTCTTACATTAAATCAAAAACTGAAATTATTATGTCGCCCTCCGAAGTTGAGGTGCTGGCCGCAGCAATCAGTAGCGGCAGAATTCCCCCATCACGCGCCACAAATCGCGTGCATGTTCAAAATGTTCAACGCCGTTTAGATTCCGATGTGCCTAGACCATGCCCAAAATGTGGTTCACAAATGGTCCTACGTACGACAAAAAATGGAAACAACTCAGGCAGCAAGTTTTGGGGGTGCTCCGCTTTTCCAAAATGCCGCACAATCCAAAATTTTACCTAGCCCACACGTCGATGCGCAGCAAGGGCTTGTCGGCGGTGGTCAGCGGGGTGCCGGCGGTGCCCATATTGACGACGCCGACCGAACCGTCGGTCTTCTTCACCAGCCAGGTCCGGCCGGAACAAAAGTTGCCGACGGCGCCTGAATCGGCAGGACCGAATCAGATTGACATATCATATTCGATATAGTCACAATACGACATGTGGCGAATCGAGGAACACCGCCGGGTAGACAAGCAGCTTTCGGGCAGCGTGCCGGTCGAGGTGCTGAAACGCTACGAAAAGTGGAAAGACATCGCATCCCTCTCGGGCCCGACTGGCTTGCGGGTCATCAAGGGATTCCACGACGAAGCCTTGTCGGGTGAATGGAAGGGCTACCGCTCGTCCCGGCTTGGGCTTCAGTGGAGAGTGATATACCAGGTCGTCGCCGACGTCTTTCTGATCCAAGTCGTTCAAGTGACTGCCCACGATTACCGGAGGCCCTGACATGAAGCACTATCGTCCCGCCAGGAAACGTGTTGAGGTCTCCGTCGGCGAGTCCGTCCGCATCCTGCGCGAGCTCCAGGAACTCAGCCAAAACCAGCTCGCCGAGCTGACGGGCATTCCCCAATCCACGCTCTCCGCCATCGAAAACGGCCGGGTCAATCTTGGCGTCGAGCGCGCAAAGGTGCTTGCCCGCGCCCTCAAGTGCCATCCCGCCGTGCTCGTATTCCCGGGTTGGGAAGTCCCGCTTGATGCCGCCGCATAACGGTTAATTCAGACGTTCCAAAAGCAAAACCGGGGCACATGGCCCCGGTTTTTATTCCTGCGTGGAAGCGCAACGCTTCCTGAAAGCCGCTTAAGCGAAATTCGCTTCCGCAAACGTCCAGTTCACCAGCTTGTCGAGGAAGGTCTCGACGAACTTGGGACGCATATTGCGGTAATCGATGTAATAGGCGTGTTCCCAGACGTCGATGCAGAGCAGCGGCTTATCGCCGGTGGTCAGCGGGGTGCCGGCGGCGCCCATGTTGGCGATGTCGACCGAGCCGTCGCTCTTCTTGACGAGCCAGGTCCAGCCGGAGCCGAAGTTGCCGACGGCGCTGGTCTGGAACGCGGTTTTGAATGCGTCGTAGCTGCCCCACTTGGCGTTGATGGCATCGGCCAGCGCGCCGGACGGTGCGTTACCGCCGGTGGGCGACAGGCAGTTCCAGAAGAAGCTGTGGTTCGAAACCTGGGCTGCGTTGTTGTAGACGCCGCCAGCGGGTGCCGTTTTAACGATCTCTTCGAGCGACTTGCCCTCGAAGTCGGTGCCCTTGATCAGGTTGTTGAGGTTGGTCACGTAGGGCAGTGCGGGCAAGGTGTGTTCCATAACTCTCTCCTGATATTGAACAAACAAAAATTGATATAGTGTGCCGAACAAGCATGACAGTCTGGTTGGCGTGCTGAAACATCAAGCGAATCAAGACACGCACTTGAGAATGTGCGCAGGCAGACGACCACGGTTATTTTTGAGCAAGCCAGACACCCCTGTCCGGCGGAAGTTGCGATGTGCTGGATACCCGCACTCACAACGAAAACTGGTCGGGACGAGAGGATTTGAACCTCCGACCACTTGACCCCCAGTCAAGTGCGCTACCAGGCTGCGCTACGCCCCGATGAAGCCGGCTATTCTAACAGAGGAGCCGGGTCTGGCGGAAGCCTGTCAGCCCAATATTTTCAGGATGGCGTTGATTTCCGCACGCAGCTTGACCGCGTCCAGCGCGCCGGAATCAAGCGATGTTTCGGGCGGCGCGTCCGCATCGTGTTCGAGGCGTTGCCGTGCGCCGCTGATGGTGAAACCTTCCTCGTACAGCAACTCGCGGATGCGGCGGATCAGCAGGACTTCGTGATGCTGGTAGTAACGGCGATTGCCGCGCCGCTTGACCGGGCGCAACTGGGTGAATTCCTGCTCCCAGTAACGCAGCACATGCGCTTTGACGGCGCACAGCTCCGACACTTCACCAATCGTGAAATAGCGCTTGGCCGGAATCGGCGGAAGTTCACTCTTCGCTGGGCGTTCCAATTTGGGCGCCTTCGACCTGGGACTTGAGTTTCTGGCTGGCGTGGAAGGTCACCACGCGACGCGCGGAAATCGGCATTTCTTCGCCGGTTTTGGGATTGCGGCCTGGGCGCTGCGGCTTCTCGCGGCACTGAAAATTGCCGAACCCGGACAGTTTGACGATGTCGCCCTTTTCGAGCGACGAACGAATTTCGTCGAAAAAGGATTCGACGACATCCTTGGCTTCGCGTTTATTCAAACCCACTTTTTCGAACAGAAGTTCGGCTAGATCCGCTTTTGTCAGGGTGGTCATGGTTTTATTGTCAGGGATGGCTCGTGAATCAGGCGTCACGCACGCAAGCTGGCATTGCATTGACGAAGCGCAGCTTCGACCAGTTTTTGCACTGCGTCTTCCACTTCCCGATCCGTCAATGTGCGTTGAGTATCTTGCATAACTACCCGGATAGCAAGGCTTTTTTGGTTTCCTGCCATGCCTTTTCCACGGTAATCGTCGAATACGTCGATCGAGCGCACCTGGACCGGCGCAGCCTCACGCAACGCGGCCAGCAGTTCGCCAGCCGAGGTTTGGACGTCCAGTACAAACGCCAGATCGCGCCGCACCAGCGGGAAACGCGACACGGCCGCATGACGCGGCAGCTGCCGCTGGGCGAGCACATGCGCGTTGATTTCGAACAGCATCGGCGCCGAGGGCAAGTCAAATGCCTGCACCAGACGCGGATGCAAGGCCCCGATCCAGCCCATCGCCCGGCCGCCGTGCCACAGTTCGGCGCACTGTCCCGGATGCAGTGCGGGGTGAACTCCCGGCCGCGTATCCAGCGCATGACCAAACAGACGCTCGATATCGCCCTTGAGATCGAAGAAATCGACGCGTCGCGCTGACGCACCCCACTGCTCCGGCAGCACCTCACCGTAAATCAGGCCGCCGATTTTCATCGGTTGTTGCTTGAGCGACGCGTACACCCGCCCCAGCTCGAAAATGCGTATCCGTTCGTGCTGGCGGTTGAGGTTATGGCGCAGCGTTTCGATCAAGCCGCCCCATAGCGTGGTGCGCATTACCGACAACTGGCTGGCAATTGGATTGGCCAGCGGCAGCGGCCGGGCGTCGGCATCCAGCGCCGCCTCCCACGCCGGATCCACAAAACTGTAGGTGATGACCTCCTGGTAGTCCAGCCCCACCAGCATCTGGCGCAGGCTGTCGTCGGGCAGCACGGTTTCGTCCTGCGGCAGCATGCGCGAGGGTGCGGCCGGCGGCTTGGCCGGAATGTTGTCGTAACCGAACAGGCGCACCGCCTCTTCGATCAGGTCTTCCTCGATGGCGAGGTCAAAGCGAAAACTCGGCGGCGTCACGATCAAGTTGTCGCCATTGCGCTCGACCGCAGCACCCAGCGCGACGAGATCGCGCACCACCTGCTCCGCGTCGAGCTCGACCCCGGCCACGCGCTTGAGGCGCGCCAGCCGCAGCGTGATCGGCGCGCGCTGCGGCAATGTGGCCAGCGCCTCGGTGATCGGCCCGACCTGACCGCCGCAAATATCGACCAGCAATTCGGTTGCGCGCTCCATCGCCAGTCGGGTGGCGCCAAAATCGACGCCGCGCTCGAAACGGTGCGACGAGTCGGTGGACAGCCCCAGCCGGCGCGCCCGTCCGGCAATCGCTGCGGGCGCAAAGAAAGCTGCTTCAAGGAACACATCGACGCTGAATCGCTCCACGCTGCTCGGCTCCCCGCCCATGATGCCGGCCAGCGCCAGCGGCCCGCTGGCATCGGCAATCACCAGCATGTCGGGGGCCAATTCGACGGTCTGGCCGTTCAGCAATGCGAGCTGCTCGCCCGCGCGCGCCATCCGCACTTCGATCCCGCCGGCAAGGCGCGACAAGGCGAAGGCATGCATCGGCTGGCCGAGTTCGAGCAGCACATAGTTGGTGATATCGACCGGCGCCAGCAGCGGACGAATGCCGCTGCGCTCCAGCCGCTCCGCCATCCAGCGCGGCGTGGTCGCCTGCGCGTTGATGCCGCGCACCACGCGTCCCAGATAAAGCGGGCAGGCTTCGCTGGCCGACACCCGCACCGGCACCGTGTCCTGTATGCGGGTTTCGACTGCGTGCATTTGCGGCAGCCGCACCTCGGCGCCGGTAATCGCGCCGACTTCGCGCGCAATCCCCTGCATCGACAGACAGTCCGCACGGTTGGGCGTGAGTTTCAGCGTGATGAGGGTGTCATCCAGATTGAGCCAGCTGCGAAAATCCTCGCCCACCGGCGCATCGTCGGGCAGCACCATCAGGCCGTCCGCCGCGCCTTCCAGGCCCAGTTCCCTGGTCGAGCACAGCATGCCGAAGGATTCGACGCCGCGCACCTTGGCGACCTTGATTTCGATACCGGGCAACTTCGCGCCGGGCCGGGCGCACGGCACCCTGAGCCCGGCCGCCGCGTTGGGTGCGCCGCACACGATGGTCACCGGCGCGGCTTCGCCGACATCGACCCGGCACACGCGCAGGCGATCGGCATCGGGGTGCTTCTCCGCCGACAGGATTTCGGCCACCACCACGTTGTTGAAGGGCGGCGCGGCCGGGGTCGAGGCTTCCACCTCCAGCCCTGCCATGGTCAAGGCATGGGCCAGTTGTGCGGTATCGAGCGCGGGGTTAACGAGACTGCGCAGCCAGGATTCCGGAAATTGCATGATGGTGCGACCTAATTTGTGAATTGCTTGAGAAAACGAAGGTCGTTCTCGAAGAACAACCGCAAGTCGTCGACGCCGTAACGCAGCATGGCGAGGCGTTCCACGCCCAGGCCAAAGGCAAAGCCGACGTAGCGCTCGGCGTCGATCTCGACGTGGCTGAATACATTGGGGTGCACCATGCCGCAGCCCAGCACTTCCAGCCAGCCGGTATGCGAGCATACCCGGCAGCCTTCGCCGCCGCACATCACGCAGCCGATGTCCATCTCGGCCGACGGCTCGGTGAACGGGAAGAACGAGGGGCGGAAGCGCACCGGCAGGTCGTCGCGCTCGAAAAAGTTGCGCATGAAATCAGCCAGCACGCCTTTCAGATCGGCGAACGACACCGACTCGTCCACCCACAAGCCTTCGATCTGGTGGAACATCGGCGTATGCGTCACGTCCGAATCGCAGCGGTAAACCCGGCCCGGCGCAATGATGCGCAACGGCGGCTGGTGGCTCTGCATGTGGCGCACCTGAACCGGCGAGGTGTGGGTGCGCAGCAACTCGCCGCCCTGCATGTAAAAAGTATCGTGCATCGCCCGCGCCGGATGGTCTTGCGGAATATTGAGCGCGGTGAAGTTGTAGAAATCGGTCTCGATCTCGGGTCCCGTCGCCACGTCGAATCCGATCGAGCGGAACAAATCCTGAATCCGCGCCAGCGTCTTCGACACCGGATGCAGGCCGCCGTGCCCTGCGCCGCGCCCCGGCAACGTCACGTCCAGCGTTTCGGCCGCCAGCTGGCAATCCAGCTCGGCCTGTTGCAGCAAATCGCGACGCGCTTTCAGCGCTGCCTCGACCGCCTGCTTGGCTTCGTTGATGCGGGCGCCGGCCGTTTTGCGTTCGTCGGCGGGCATCGCGCCCAGGCTTTTCAGCAGTTCGGTCATCTGGCCGCTTTTGCCCAGATATACGGCCTTCACCTGCTCCAGCGTCGGCAGGTCGGGACAAGCCAGGATGGCATTCAGGGCGTCGGCAACGATTTCATTGGGATTGCGCATGGCGGTTTCTCGTTTCGCTTAGTCCATTTCCCAATCAGGCATACATCGCGGGTTTGCCGCACAGCCTGCCTGATTGGGAAATGAAACAACCAACAAAAAAAGGCCTTGCGGCCTTTTTTTGTGACAGTTTGACGGCTTAAGCCGCCAGCTTGGCCTTGACCTGCTCGACGATCTTGGCAAAAGCATCTTTGTCAAAAATCGCGATGTCGGACAACACCTTGCGGTCGATACCGATCTCGGCGCGGGACAAGCCGTTCATGAACACGCTGTAGGTCAGACCGTACTGACGCGAAGCGGCATTGATACGGGCAATCCACAACCTGCGGAACTGGCGCTTGCGCTGACGACGGTCGCGGTACTGATACTGACCGGCCTTCATCACCGCTTCATTGGCGACCCGGAATACGTTTTTACGACGACCCCGATAGCCTTTGGCGGCATCGATGATACGCTTGTGACTGGCTCGGGCGGTTACACCCCGTTTGACGCGTGGCATGCTTTTTCTCCTTTAAGCGTAGGGCAACATGCGTGCAACCGACTTGTGGTTGCTGGCATTGACAGTTTCCGTACCGCGCAACTGGCGCTTACGCTTGGTGCTCTTCTTGGTGAGAATGTGACGCATGAACGCGTGCGAGCGCTTGAACTTGCCGCTGCCCAGCGCACGGAACCGTTTGGCGGCCCCGCTCTTGGTTTTCATCTTAGGCATGATGCTTCCTTTTATCTCATGCGGCCAGGTGACTCCACTGCGTGGAATGCTTCACCAACCCGACTGCACGTATTGTGGCGTTTTTAACCCGCCGGATTAACCCGTCAGGCCTGAGAAACGCCGCTCTCAACTCAAATCTTTTTCTTCGGCGCCAGCATCATCACCAGCTGACGGCCTTCCATCTTGGGGAACTGCTCGACCACCGCCAGTTCGGCCAGGTCGCTCGAGACGCGTCGCAACTGGTTCATGCCGATTTCCTGGTGAGCCATCTCGCGACCCCGAAAACGTAATGTAATCTTGGTCTTATCGCCGTCTTCCAGAAACTTGATCAGGTTGCGCAGCTTGATCTGGTAGTCGCCTTCGTCCGTACCCGGGCGAAACTTGATTTCCTTGATCTGGACCTGCTTCTGTTTCAGCTTGGCGTCATGCAGCTTTTTGCTTTCCTGGTACTTGAACTTGCCGTAGTCCATGATCTTGGCCACGGGCGGTTGTGCCGTAGGCGCAATTTCCACCAGATCCAGTTCCGCTTCTTCCGCCTGACGCAAGGCATCGCCAATTTTCGCAATACCT
>NCIF01000160.1 GCA_002256785.1 Hydrogenophilales bacterium 17-61-9 | reverse complement strand
TCTGCCGGGCTGTCGGGCAGCTTTTCACGGTAATGCAGCGAATCGAGCAAACCGATCACCACGAACACACTCAGCACCAGCGCCGCCCCCATCGCCATCGGACGCTGCGCCACCGCCCGCCAGGGCGCGCGCAGATGCGCCTGGCGGCGAATCAACCAGACCAGCGCCAAGATGCCCGCCAGCAGCGCGAAAATCAGCGCGTCGGTCCAGAGAACAACCGGCATGACGCTCATTGCAACCTGACCCTCGGGTCCGCCCACGAGTAGGAGATATCAGTCAGGATCAAGCCGACGATATAAAGAAACGAACCGAGGAACACCATCGCGCGCACTACCGCGAAATCCTGCGCCTGGATCGCATCGATCGTATAGCTGCCCAATCCGGGAATCCCGAAGAAGGACTCGGTGATGAGGCTGCCCATGAACAGCAATGGCAGCACCACCACCGCACCGGTCAGAATCGGAATCATGCCGTTCTTGAGGACATGGCGGAACAGCACCCGCACCTCGGAGAGCCCCTTGGCGCGAGCAGTCCGCACATAGTCCTTGCCGATCTCCTCAAGGAAGATCGTACGGTACCAGCGCGCGCCGCTGCCGATGCCGGCCACTATGCCGATCAAGACCGGCAGCACAATAAAGCGAAGGCCGTCGATGCCGCCGGCAAAGCCCGAAATCGGCAACAGGTTCCACAGCTTGGAGATGAAGTATTGCCCCGCGATGATATAGAACAAGCCCGAAATCGACATCAGCACCACGCACAGCACCACGCCCCACAGGTCGAGATAGGTGGAACGGAAAAATACCATCAACAGCGCAAAGCTGACGTTGACCAGCAGGCCAATGACAAATACCGGCAGCGCAATCGCCAGGCTCGGCCCCATGCGGGTGCGGATTTCGTTGCCGATGTTGCGGCCGTCGTCGCCCTTGCCGAACTCGAACACGAACATCGCGGCCGAGTGCTGAAAGAAAATCGTGTCGGTGAGCTGTGCGCTGCCGGTAGCCTGCGCATTCAGCAGCAGCGGCTTGTCGTAACCGTGCTCGACTTTCCAGCGCGCGATGGCATCCGGCGTCACATGCTTGGCGCCGAGTTGCAGCCGCGCCATGTCATCCGGCGTGTTGACGACGAAAAACAGTGTGAAGGTCAGCAGGTTCACCCCGATCAGGATCGGAATGGCGTAAAGCAGGCGACGCAGGATATAGGCAAGCATCAGGCGGTTGTCCTTTCGCGCCGCCGCCACGCGATCACTGCCGGCGCGATGACGCCCCCCAGCGCAACCGCCAGCAGCCCGATCGGCCACAGCACCGGGTGATTCCATTCGGCTCGCCGGGCGTCCCGCAACACCGGGTCGATGCGCCGATATTTCAGCGTGTTGTTGGCCATCAGATTGGGTTTGACGTTATGCACCCAGCCGTGGCGCAACCCGAACGACTTGGGGTAATAAGCATAAATCCACGGCGCATCGCGACGCACGATCTCCAGCATGGCGTCGATCAGCTGCTGGCGCGCGGGACCGTTGTCCATGTCTTTCATGCGTTCGAACAGGCGATTGAATTCGGGGTTGTCGTAGTTGGCCGCATTCTCGCCGCCGGTGGCGACTTTTTTGTGCGGCCCATACAGCAGAAAGAAGAAGTTTTCCGGATCGGGGTAATCGGCATTCCAGCCCCACTCGAACATCTGGGCATTGCCTTTGCGGATCTTGTCCTGGAAGCGGTTGTAGTCGGTACCGCGCACCACCAGTTGCACGTTGAGCTTGTCGAGCTGCTTCTTCATCCAGTCGAGCCGCGACTTGGCGTCGGGGCCGGATGCCATGGTGTCGAAATACAGCACCAGCGGGGCGCCGGTTTTTGCGTCCCGCCCGTTGGGGTAGCCTGCCTCGGCCAGTAATTTGCGCGCGGTCGAGAGGGATCGCCGCTGAATTTCACCCCCCCTGTTTTCATACACATAGGGATTCAGCCCCGCCACGCCATCTACATAACCAAACAATCCCGGGGGGATCGGCCCTTGCGCAGGAATCCCGCGGCCGTTGCGGAAAATGGAAATGAATTCGTCGTAATCAAACGCAATCGAAAGCGCCTGCCGCAACTTCTGTCGATCTTGCCCCAGACCGCCCACCACAGGGTCCAGCATGTTAAATCCAACATAGGAAATCGACGTTTCTACCGTTGTGAAAAGCCGAATATCCCGCTTGCGCATACTGTCGGTCAATTTCGGGTCGCCGCCTGCCGAAAACTGCACGGCCTGGTCGAAGCTGTCCGAGCTGATGCCGGAGCTGTCGTAATAGCCCTGCAGGAACTTGCTCCAGTAGGGAATGGTTTCCTTTTCCAGGCTGAACACGGCGGCATCCACGAACGGCAGCGGCTTGCCGGCGTCGGCCAGCAAGCCGGCCTGGCGGTCGGCCGCGTCGCCATCAACCGGATAAGTCTCGCCATGAAAATGCGGATTCTTCTTCAACACCATGCGGCGATTGGGATCATTCTCAGCCAGATAGTAGGGTCCGGTTCCCACCGGTTGCCAGTCAAGCGTCAGATTTTTTTCCGCCATGCCGGGCTGTGCGTAGAACCGCTCGGCCTCCCATGGAACCGGCGCAAAAAATGGCATCGCCAGCCAATAAACAAACTGCGGATATTTGCCCTTGATGCGGATGCGGTAGGTGTAGCGATCCACCGCTTCGACGCCCGCCAGTGGGAAATCATGCAAATTCAATTCAACGTCGGGCTGCGCCCTGGCCGCTTGCGCCAACGATACGCCCAACGCCTTCAGCCCCACGATATGCTCGGCCATCAGCCCGAAAACCGGCGAACTCAGTTTGGGATTGGCCAGTCGCTTGATTTGATACACGTAGTCGGCAGCAACCAGTTCGCGGGTGCCGCTATGCTCAAAATCGCCGATCCGGGTTTTACCCGCCACCTCGGCGGCCTGCATCGCGTGATAGCGATAGCGTCCTGCCGCATCGCGCGCGAACGCCGGATGCGGCTGATACTGCACGCCCGGTTTAATCCTGACTTCGTACACACTTTCCGCGATGCGGGCAGCAGGGGTGTTATCCGGTAATACGTTGCCGGCGGCATCAAGATAACGCGGCTGCGGCACGGCCCTGGCCGTAAGCGGAATCAAGGTGTAAGGGCGCTTGAGGAAGTGATACTGCAGCGGCGGCTCGTAAATCTGGCCGGTAAACTCGACCTCGTTCGAGGCGTAGGAACGCGCCGGATCGAGATGTTTGGGGCGCTCGGAAAAAGCGCTATACAGCACGTTGGCTTGTTTCGGACTGCCGGGATAGGGGTTATTCCAGTTGTCGGAGCACCCTGCCATCAGACTCAGGCTTATCCCCAACAGAACTGCCTTCGATAAAATTGCCCCGGTGCGCGTCATCCTGGCAGTGTACCCAAGCGCGGGGCGAACGTCAGCCGTTATAATCACGCGTTACTCAAACTCTTCGAGACCATCATGGGATTTCTTGCAGGCAAGCGTTTACTGATCACCGGCGTGATATCCAATCGTTCCATTGCTTATGGCATTGCCAAGGCATGCAGGCGCGAAGGGGCTGAACTTGCTTTCACTTATCAGGGTGAGCGCATCAAGGACCGGGTCGCCGAGTTAGCCGGGGAATTCGACTCCAGCCTGGTTTTCCCGTGTGACGTTGGCAGCGATGAAGAAATTGACGCACTGTTCGTCGCACTCGGCAAAAACTGGGATGGCTTTGACGGCCTGGTTCATTCCATAGCGTTTGCGCCAAGAGAAGCGCTTGCCGGCGACTACCTCGACTGCGTCACCCGCGAAAATTTCCGGGTTGCGCATGACATCAGCTCCTACAGTTTTGCAGCGCTGGCCAAAGCCGCGCTACCCATGATGGCGGGCCGCAACGCCGCCCTGTTAACGCTGTCCTACCTCGGCGCTATCCGCTCTGCGCCGAACTACAACGTAATGGGGCTGGCCAAAGCCAGTCTCGAATCCAATGTCTATTACATGGCGCAAAGCCTGGGTCCCAAGGGCATCCGGGTGAATGCGGTATCGGCCGGCCCGATCAAAACGCTGGCGGCCAGCGGTATCGCCAAGTTTGGCGAGAAACTCGACCTCGTCGCGAAGAATGCGCCGCTTCGTCGTAACGTCAGCATCGACGAAGTGGGCAATGCCGCCGCATTTCTGCTGTCTGACCTGGCGTCCGGCATTACGGGTGAAATCACCTACGTTGATGCGGGTTTCAATACCACTTCCGGGGCAGACTGACTTATTCAGCAGCGCCAACAAAAAACGCGCCTTCAAGGCGCGTTTTTTGTTGGCGGCAATATCGTGCTTATCTGCCCTCAATCGCATTCGGTTTGATTTTCACTTTCCGACCCGCTGTAATCAGATCGGTCATCGCCTGTAAGTCTGCGCGCTGCAAAGCCTGCGTCACGCCCGGCACAATCGATGACAACAGCATCGGATCCGGCGTATCGGCTTCGACGACACGCGAAATCCGCACGACACGATACGAACCATTGGCGTGCATAAAGCCTGTATAAGCCGGCAACGTGTCCGTCCTGGTCCGAAACACGGCTTTCGCGCCAGCCGCATCGAAAATGGCTGAAGGCTGACGGCCCACCACCTGGAATGCAGTCCAGTTCAAGCCTTTTTCTTCACCTTTCGCCAGTGCCTGAATCATCCTCTCCCCATGCTGCGTCAGCACACGCGTGCGCTGTTCAACCAGGAGCCCGGACTCGATCGCAGGAGAAACGTCCGCAAGCGGAAGGAGCCGGGCCGGACGATGCTCGACCACGCGTGCCGCCACCAGCACACCAGGCTTGACTTCAAAAGCCTCGGTGTTCTGCCTGGACTTGATCGAATCCGGACTGAACAATGCCGCGAGCAAACCCGGATGGTTCAGCGGCGGCCGGCCAGTTTTCAGCGACATCCAGCCACCCTGCTTGATGTTCAGCTTGATTGCGGATGCCGCGGGCTGCAACGAGGACGCGCTCTCATAAACCAGGTTGCTGAAGTTATCGGCCAGGCCGGCAAAGGCCTGTTGCGCCTGCTGCTTGCGTAACGCATCAACCACCGCAGAGCGGACTTCAGCAAGCGGCGCCGTTTTGCCTGGCTGGATGCTGTCCAGACGAATGATGTGATAACCAAAATCGCTTTCAACCGGGCCGCGGATCTCGTTGGGTTTCATGCTGAACACGGCATCCTCGAAAGGCTTGACCATCATGCCGCGCGCAAAGCTCCCCAGGCTTCCATCCTGCGCCGCCGAGCCCGGATCCTGCGAGAGCGTGCGTGCCAGTTCAGCAAAACGCTGCGGCGTTTTCTGCAAGGTCTGGAACACTTCGCCGGCCTTTGCCCTGGCCTTGGCACGTTCAGCCGCATCCGCACTGGCGTCGAAAACGATCAATATATGACTGGCACTCCGTTGTTCGGGTTGACCGAACTCGGCTGCATGCGAAGCGTAGTAGTCCGCCACGGCCTGCTCGCTTACCGTCGTGGCTGCTGCGATGGCAGCCTTGTCGAGTTCAAGATATTCGGCACGAATTTGTTCCGGCTCGGTGAACTCGGCTTTGTTGGCCGTGTAATAACGCTCAATGTCCGCAGGCGTGACCTTGACCTCTGCCGCGACCGATGACGTGGGCAGATCCACCCAGGAAATCTCTCGCTGCTGGGCGACCAAACCGGCTATCTGTGTCATCGAAGTATTGGAAGGAAAGGCCGCAAGCGAAACCGGGCTGGTCATCGCCTCAAGCATGAAAGCTTGT
>NCIF01000258.1 GCA_002256785.1 Hydrogenophilales bacterium 17-61-9 | reverse complement strand
GAATTCAGGTTAACAATTGGCTGATAGGCCAAATAAAACTCCGAGCACGCGACTGCGCGATGCAAATCATTCAGCAACTCGTTTTTGGATCGGCTCAGCATCTGCATCGTGGCGGAGAAAAAGCTGAAATTGCTTCGCCCCATGCGCTTGGCTGAGTACATGGCCTGATCAGCATTTTGCATCAACTCGTCCGCGGCAACCGTATCCTCAGGGAAAGCCGTGATACCGATCGACGCAGAAACATAATGCGTATTGCCGGCTATTTCGATGGGATGACTGATATTGCCAAGTATCTTGTTGGCCAATGCGCCCAGTTGCTCCCGTTCTGCCAGCCCCGGAATCAACAGCGTGAACTCATCGCCGCCCAGCCTTGCCACCGTGTCGGACTCACGCACCGAGCCAAGCAATCGACGGGAAATCTCCTGCAGCACCTTGTCCCCATGCTCATGCCCCTGCGTGTCGTTGATCTCCTTGAAGTTATCAAGGTCGATGAACATGACCGAAAACACACCGCCAGCGCGAGATGAACGCTTGATCTCGTTTTCAAGCTTGTCCATAAACAGGTGTCGATTGGGCAAGCCCGTCAGAAAGTCAAAATTCGCCTGATGCCAGATCAGTTGCTCATCCTGTTTCTTCTGCGAAATATCACGCACGATGATCATCAGACTGAGTTTGCCCTGAAGTTGCAGGGTGGAGACGATCAACTCGACCCAAAGCGAGCGTCCCGTCTTCGACAACATCTGCAACTCATGGTGGCGCGACCGTGCGAAATCCGTACCTTCCTGAGCACTTATAAATATTTTTTCCCAGTCAGGCTTTGAATGCTCATGCACCCAGTCCTCGCAGCGGAAGTGCTTCATTTCCGCCTCGGTGCATTGCAGCAGGACTTGTATGGCCAGATTGCTGAAGGTGCATTGTCCATTCTGGCTGATCATGACGCCGTCCGTCATACCGCTCAACAACGCCTTCAAGCTCGAATCCGTCTCATCGAGTTGCAGGCGCATGTCCTTGTGCGCGGTAATGTCGGACTGAATGCCCACCATGCGCAATGGCTCGCCCCCTGCGCTCCGGTCGACGACGCGCCCACGCGAAAAAATCCATTTGAAACTGCCATCGACGCACCGCATGCGGTATTCGCAGGAAAACTGATCGGCACGGCCTTCGACATGCGCCTGCAAGGCTTC
>NCIF01000159.1 GCA_002256785.1 Hydrogenophilales bacterium 17-61-9 | reverse complement strand
ATTTTGTGTGGGCACATGCGATGCTGCAATCGGTGATTGTCCGTTTAAGGCTGGCGTTCTCCATCAACCCGTCTGCAATGAGTCGAAAATGACGATTCGGCATCTTCAGAAGCAGATGTTCCTGAATGACCGGGTGTGGAAAGTGGGGACCGGCTGCTTCGGCCGATTATGTAGACCATCTGATTATGTGGAGTTGCCACAGTGAATTATCTCGGGAGCCATGTACCGTGCGGCTTTTCCAAAGTAATTGGCTGTACGAAGTCATCATAATTTCTGAAGTTTGACGGCTACCGGAAGAGGCAAGATCGGTCGTTGGTATCCCGTGGGGCCGCACAAAGACTGGTAGTGCCACGATGATTGGCCTCCGAATGTCACCTCGACTACATTTCCATATGCTTGGTGACTTGTGGATTATGTTGACCGTGGTCTTGTCGTCACCCGTGCCAGCTAAGGTCTCAGGGTAAGCGCAGGGCATCAAGTCCACATAATCGAGGTGTCTACATAATCGGCCTTATGTGGAGCTCCACATAAGCGAAGTAATCGGGCTGCGGCCGCAAATCGCCCCGAAGAAACACGTGGCCGCCCTGCTGTGGCAAAGTGGAACAGGCGCTCGGGAAGCGCATCGAGGCAGCGCTGCAGGATGGCGATGAGCTGACTGCGCTCCAGGGAATCTTCGGGGTTGCCCCAGTCGGAAACCTTTTCGCGCCAGCTGCCGTTGGCATCGAAGAAATCCTCATCGGCAAACAAGTCGTTGTCGGCCGACACCAGATCGGGCGACTCCAGGGGAGCTTCGCGCGCTTCGTGGCGAAACTGATCCATGATCTTGTGCTTGAGGATGCCGATGAGCCAGGTGCGCACCGACGCCCCGCCGTTGAAGCGCGCGTGCGCCTGCAGGGCGGCGACCAGGGTGTCCTGCACCACTTCTTCTGCCTTGTCGGCGTCGCGCAGGCGCAGCATTGCAAAGCGATAAAGCGCGCTGCCGTGCTGTTCGGGCCATGTCTCCGGACTTTCGCTGGTCGTGTCGCTCAATGCTGTCTCCTGATCGTGGGGCTGTCGAATGACCCGGCTCATGATAATGAACCGGGCGGTACATAATAATACAGGTCGGTTTTCGGCTTTTTTCCTTACAAGCCTCATACCCGGCATCCCATGGATTCCCGGTTTGAAAAATTTTTGGGGGGGCTTGTCAGGATTGGGTTACAGAATCGACAAACAGGATTGTCAACACGGAGAGAACCTCATGCCACGTCTTGCCACTACCACCCTGATGCTTGCCTTGCTGGTTCCGCCTGCCTATGCCATGAACGGCATGGACGGCATGATTGCCTTGCCGAGCATGCACACGGCCAAAGCCTCGATGGACAGGCTTGAGGCAATCGCCAAGGCGCGCCATCTGAAAATATTTGCGCGCATCGATCACGCTGCGGGAGCGCGCAGCATCAACCAGGCGTTGCGACCAACCGAACTGCTGATTTTCGGGCACCCCAAAGGCGGCACCCCCTTGTTGCAATGCAGCCAGAGCTACGGCATCGAACTGCCGATGCGGGTGCTGGCCTGGGAAGACGCGCAAGGGAAAAGCTGGCTGGGTTACGAGGCCCCGGCCGGCTATGCCATGAAGCAGGCGGACCCCAATTGTGATGCGGCGCTCAAGCGCCTGACCGGTACCCTGGATACCCTGGTCAGGGAAGCCGCGAGCCAATAGCGGACGCTGCGACAGCATTCTGCTTGCCAACAAGACGTCAGGGGCGCATCGCGTCGTATTCGGGCTGGCCTGAATGTTCAGAAACAGGAGGTTGAGACTTTTTGGTTGACATTGTGAACCAAACGGTACATAAATAAAACGATGAAGCTATCTCCCGGTCGACCGCTCGAATTTGATCCTGACGCCGCACTCGATGCGGCGATGCAGGTTTTCTGGCGCAATGGCTATGAAAACACCTCGATGCAGGACCTGCTCGATACCATGCAGATTTCCAAAAGCAGCCTGTACCAGGCGTTTGGCGGCAAACAGGCCTTGTTCGAACGCTGCATGACGCGCTATGGGGACGATATGATCGGAACCCTGCGCGAAGCGCTGCAGGCTTCACCAAGCGGACTGGGTTTTATCCGGCAGTTCCTGGAGAGCGTGCTGGACGAGGCGCGTGGAGTGTGCGAGACGCGCGGATGCCTGGTATTGAATACCGCCAATGAATTCGCCCGCCGCGATCCGGAGATTGCCAAAGCAGTGTCGCGGGGCCTGGACCGCTTTCATGAAGTGCTGCTGGCAGCAGTCGAGCGCGCCCAGAAAGAGGGCGATATTCCGTCGGCGCGCAATGCCGTGATGCTGGTCAATTATCTGGTCAGCAGCATGAGTGGCCTGAAGACCATGAGCAAAGCCGGGACAGACGAGGACACCCTGCACGGGATTATCGAACTGACTTTGAAGGCTTTGCAGTAAGGATTAGAGCTTTTGTTCGACCAATAATGGACCATCCAGTCCACTAACCAAGGAGTCATGATGCAATCGGAATACAAGCTGTCCCTGCCGTCTCTTACCGAAGCCAATGCCGACACGATCGCCGCCGACCGGATGCGCGCTGCGCAGGCCGGCTTCGGCTTCGTGCCCAACATGTATGGCGTGATGGCCAACTCGCCCGGTCTGCTCGATACCTATGTGCATGGCTACGAGCGCTTCCGGGCCTTGTCCGGCTTCACGCCGGCCGAGCAGGAAGTGGTGCTGCTGGCGGTCAGCCGTGAAAACGGCTGCACCTATTGCGTCGCCGCGCACAGCTTTATCGCCGACAAGATGTCCGGTGTTCCAGAAGCCGTCACCAATGCCATCCGCGACGGCCAACCGATCCCGGATGCCAGGCTGGCCGCCCTGCACGACTTCACCCGCACCATGGTGATCAAGCGTGGACTGCCCGACAAGACTGACGTGAGCGCCTTCCTCGCCGCGGGCTACAGCGAACGGCAGATTCTGGAAGTCGTGCTGGCGATTGCCGTGAAAACACTCAGCAATTACGCCAACCACCTGTTTCACACCCCGGTCGACGGCATGTTCGCCGGCCGCGCGTGGGCGGATTAAACGCTCGCCACCCGAAAAGTCGTGCCCGCATTTGAGCGGGTGCGCAGTTATCGCGCATTTATCGGTTGTGCGCGCCAAGAAATCAGCCGATTCTCAAGGAGAAAAACATGAACTTTGATAAGGAACTGGATGCACGCGGACTCAACTGCCCGTTGCCCATACTGCGTACCAAGAAATCCCTGTCCGAACTGGCAAGCGGCCAGGTATTGAAGATCAATTCGACCGATCCCGGATCGGTGAAGGACATGCAGGCGTTTGCCAAGCAGACCGGCAACGAACTGTTGTCCACCGCTGAAAATGGCGGCGAGTTTGTCTTTATGATGCGCAAGCATTGAGTCGTCTCCACCAGGTAAAAGGAGGAACATCATGGAAACCAAAAAAATGGCGCTCATCGCTACCAAAGGCACGCTGGACTGGGCCTATCCGCCCTTTATCCTGGCATCCACCGCCGCCGCGCTGGGTTACGAGGTGCAGATATTCTTCACCTTCTATGGCCTGCAACTGCTGAAGAAGGACTTGTCAGGACTCAAGGTCAGCCCGCTCGGCAATCCAGGCATGCCGATGAAAATGCCTTTCGGTCCCAAGTGGTTCAAGGAAATCAGCTGGAATATTCCGAATGCGGTGCAGTCCCTGGTGCCAGGTTATGAAAACCTTGCCACCGGCTTAATGAAACAGACGATCAAAAATACCGGTGTCGCTTCGATACCTGACTTGCGCGATTTGTGTCAGGAAGCCGACGTGAAAATGATTGCCTGTCAGATGACCGTCGAGCTGTTCGGCTTCGACCAATCCGACTTCATCGGCAATATCGAATACGGTGGCGCGGCGACCTTCTTCGAATTCGCGGGCGAAACGGATATCTGCCTGTTTATCTGAGATCGGATCGCAAGGGCGGGGCCCGCCCTTGCGCGACCCGGTTAGCGGGGAGGGGGGAAGCACCTGTAACGGCCGCCAGCTTGAACCCGGCTGAGAGGCCGGGTCGGGTGACGATGTGTGCCGATTCGCCTTGCGAGCCTGTCAGGAAGCGCTGCTCATGCCGACCAATCCTCGCATCCATTCGAGAAAGCGAACCTGTCATGCGCATCGCCCTGCATCAGAAACCAATTGACATCCAATTTAGCCGTTCCGCCACGGCGGCGCTCGCCACGCGTTCCGGGATTCTGCTGGCCGAGATGAAACTGATTTTCGGCTGCATGATTCGCAAGCAGCTTGTTTTTCGCGAGTGGGACACCGGGGTGGACACTGACGCCATCCCTGCCGGTGCGGGTCTGGCCGTGCGCTTTGTGCCGCTGATGAGCCGGGCGGCGTGCGCCACGGCTGAAAACAGCAAGACCGGACAGGGATTGCCAACCCATGAGCCGCTCGACAATCCGCGCCCCTATGTCCCCCGCTGGCTGACGATCGATTACCGCAAAGGCCAATGGCGCGGCGAGTTCGGCTATGACAAGCGGGCGGCGGCATGACGACTGTTGTGCTGATTCTATTCGGCGTTGCCGCTGTATTCATGGTTCTGTTGCAAGGGCTGACGTGGCTGCAGGCGCGGCGTCCGCCGACCGGGTGCGGGTGTATTACTTTCATGCCACCCATTGCGGCCCCCTGCCGCGCCATGATGCTGCTGGTCGAACAACTGAGCGTCCATCATCGCAATCTCATCAAGCTCGATGTCGCCGAATCACACACACTCGCGCAAGGCTTCGGCGTGACCGCCATGCCCAGCTTCATCCAGGTGGTCGACGGTATCATCCGGCAAGTCAAACTTGGCGGCCAGAGTGAAGCCTTGGGCTGCGGGACATGCTGCAACCCCCATCCCGAGAGGAGAACGCCCCATGAACGTTTTTGAAACCAAGCTGAACGGCACCCTCTATGGCCTGATGCAGTGGTCAGACTGGGATCGCCTGGAATCCGCATTGCGGTCAGAAACTGATGCGCGCTGGTACATAAGCGCCGTCGGAGCGGAAGCGCCAGCCACCCCACTTGATCCCGCAGCGCTACATGTGTTGCTCGACGGAATCAGCGTGTTGTTAAAAAATGACCACCAAGAGGATTACCTCGGCATCGTCTATGTTGATGATCCGGATGCCCCCAGCCTGATTAAAATTTACGACCCCAATAATCTCGGAGCCGCATGCGGCAGCATCGGCTTCAAGGTGCCGCCTGGCTGGGTGCTGAGCCTGGATCGCCCCACGCCGATTACCACAGCCTCCCCCTTGCCTGGTAACCGGCAGCGCTGGTGGGATGCTGTGCATCGACTTTTGCTAGATGAAGCGTCACGGGAACAGTCCTCAATCACAGTCAAATGAGCCCGAGATAGCGACTGACATATACTTGGCGCGTCGATAGGTTTGATACCACGCTAAGAGGGGAGTCGCGAGGCTATATACCCTAGGGTGGCCACGGGCCAAGGCTGGAGTTCGCACGAATTAAGCGCCACGACTGACGTCTGGTCATGCCAGGAGTGAGGCCAGATTCGCGTTTGCAAGTGCGGCTATGCAAAGCGAATATTATGTACTGATGCAAAACATCTCCATTGCACCTCATGGTGCAGGAAGGGGGTGTTTGCTATGTATGTAGGTAGCTTGTACGGATTGGCGATCTTCATGATCGCGGCCTGTATCCTTGGGTAAGCGGTAGTACCCGGGCGGCATGATCTCTGCCCGGTTGAGAAACTGAGACCATGAGACTTGATGATGTCCGACACGGACAATAAGGAAGCCACGACGCTTTCCCGGCAGCATGTTGCGGCCTACCTGC
>NCIF01000158.1 GCA_002256785.1 Hydrogenophilales bacterium 17-61-9 | reverse complement strand
AAACGCGACGAGGGTGTTGGTGATGTGGGTGTTGGTGAGGGTGAAGCCGCCGTCCTGGGCAACCTTCTGCAGGTCGGACGTGAAGCGGTCGAGCATGGCATCGGCGGCGAAGGAGCCGGTGACGCCGAATTGATGGCGTAGCAGCTTGCGCAGCAGATCTTCTTTGATTTCGTCACGTGCATCAGCGGCGTACAAATTTTTATCGTCAAGCAGCTGGGTGACCAAATCAGGCAGCTTCTTTATCACATCATGGAACGCGCTCGAATACTGCATTGCCGTCATGAGCGCCATGGAATGCCGTTCAACCGGATCGGCGGTGGAGCTTCCCATCAAGAAGACGTACTCGGTTCCAACCAGGGTATCAAAAGAGTACCGGGGGTAGTTCAGCGCCTCGCCTTCGACGTAATAGTGCGTGACGTTTGCCTCACGGGTCAGCACAAGCGTACCTGCCGATAAAAGATAGTCAGCAAAAGAACCATCCACATAACCTTTGGCGATCATGTATACGCCGACGGCATCCGTGACCAGAGGATTAAGCGCCGCAACTTGAAATGGCGCTTCGTCGAAGACAGTGGCCTGTTTGTCGAAGTAGACCGCCATCAGAGATGCCAGGCCGCCGCCGAGCGAGTGGCCGGTAAAGGTGATGTTCGCCCCGGGGTGCGCTGCCTTGCACGCAAAATAATAATCCACTGCGGCAAAAATCTGTGGCATGGGCAGGCCAAGGCCAATCGTCCAGTTCGCCACGTCGGCTGCATCGTTGGTGCCGGTAAATGAAATAACGATCTCGCTGCCATTCACGTAACAACCCGCAGAGAATCCAGAAATCTGGTCTGGCTGCCAGTCGGTTCGAGTCCAGCCAGCGGGCGGATCAATGTAGTTTTTATCTGACGCAGCATAGACACCCAAGGAAAACTGCATGTATTGCAAGGGGGTAGGCATAGCCATTCTCCAAATAATTTAGTTTCTACAATCCGGATTCATCAACCGCAAACCTTACGGTTAGGCCCTATCTGCTTGACTTCTTGTCTGTAGTGCGTAGCCGAATTCCTTCCATTTTTTTCTGTCAGGTTAAGCAGCCGCGGTAAATCTCTTTTACTGCCGAATAACAGACTGGTAGGCAGTTGCCCGAATTGTTCGGGCAGTGACTCTTCAACCCATGTGCCGTTTTGGTAAACATACTTTGAGTAAACTTCACAGCCACTCGAAATCGCCACCAATGAGAATACGGTCGGCTGGCCAACGGGCAGGTCAAAGATCAAAGGGACTTCTGGATAGGTTTGGGGCGACTTTTTTGTCGAGCGCCACTCAACGACTCTTCCCGAGCCATCCGGGCTGGTGTAGCGAATGCGGTAACCATCAATTTTGGAGCCGCCGCGATTGAAGGCCCACTCGTCCCCCCCACCTACGTATATCGCTTCGCGCTCGACGACGATGACTCGGCCATCGCTGAGTTGCACTTCCTCCTTCCATTTTGTTGAGCTGCCTGTGCATCCGCTCAGGCCACCTCCCAGAATCATGAGTGAAATCATTACCATCCAATTCTTCATCGTCGCCCCACGTTTCATGCCGCCATCCTCGATTCCTCTGACAGCCAGTCACCTTTCGCACCCGTACCAGCCTGTACACAGGAGCGGCATCTATCGCCAATTGGGTATCGGCAAAACCAGCTATCCGTTCCACGCCGCTCCCACTGCTCCTTTGCGAAACCGCTGCTACCTCTGGCTTGGATATCGCCAAACTTGACGACGCCCGGGCCGTCGCTGCGGTCAGGTTGCCAATCGAGTTCACGCCAACCTGTGGGAACATCAATCACATTGTTGACTGATGAGGCATAAACGCGAGTTGCAAGCTGCATGTATTCGAGTACGGTTGCCATGAGAATTCTCCAGTGAGGTTCAGGGGTACGAAGTTTTTAATCGGTGCGGTCGGCGCGACGTATTCGCGTCGGACCGACATGCGCGAATCCGCGATTGCCGATGCCACGCATACCGTCTGAATCCATTTCGTGCTTTCTCTTCAGAGTGACAAATTCCCCGTCTTTTAAATACCCGATTTTGAAGACCAACAGATTTGTGGCACGTTGCGGAAATCTCTCGGGCAGCGCCTCTTCAACCCAAACGCTGTTTTGGTAAACGTACTTGGAGTAAACATATCCACCCCCCTCACTACTCACACTCGAAAACACGACGGGGTGGTCATCCTCTATGTCAAAGATTAAAGGTACTTCTGGCCAGGTAGCTGAATCCATTTTTGTTGATCGCCACTCGACTTTTCCCGAGCCATCCAGATGGGTAAATCGAATTCGATATTCCTTGGGTTTGGAGCCACCTCGGTTTGATGCCCATTCGTCACCCCCCCCTTCCGTGACCATCTCCCGCTCAATGACGATGATTCGACCATCGCTCAATTGAACCTCTTCCTTCCACTTTGCCGAGCCTCCTGCGCATGCGCTCATGCCGCCCCCCAGCATCATCAGTGAAATCGCAATTGCCCAGTACTTCATCGTTATTCTCTTCTTCATGCCGCGAACCTCCATTCGCTGTCATCGTCACTACCGTCCACCATGAAGGCGTTCTTCGAATCGCCGGTGACGAACATGTCGAGGCTGCCAGCCTGAATGAACCAGTCACGTCCTGTGGATTCACTTTTGCCATGGGCCGGGCAGATCTCATCCGCCACGCCCGTAACTAACGGTTTCACCCAGCACCATGCCGTCACTTTTTCGAGCAACCGAGGAACGACTTCGCAGCTATGTAGGATTGCCTGCCCGGTAGTAACCCGCGGGTGTCCTACGCGGTCATTTTCAAGTGTGCAGTGCATCACTCCCCCCTGTGTTTTTTTACCCCCCAAGTATTGCGCCTGAGGGTTTTGCCGCACTGTGTCTGGCTGCTGTTACCGTTGTCTATACAACTTTAGTTGTAGGTTTTTTCAAGCCTTTGTTTTAACTTGATATTTATTTTTTCATTCTGAAAATGCGGCTGTTTTATCCCGGCTTTCCAGGCATATCCAATGCCCGAAGTCTTAAGCCAGCCCAAGCGGATGCTTCCATGCACTCCATGCAGATCGGTAAGACTGTGAAGGACTGTTGTCTACCCACTCGAGCTTGGGTGTCGGGGTAAGCGGGTGTGCTCCGAAGGCAGCCTGAAACCTGCTCCTGCCACAGGGCGAGAGCAGACAATGAGCGGGATGTTCCCGCCTGTGCAACGCGGGCAGTTGATAGGCGAGGGAATCGCCTGGGGGAAAAAACTAGAGCCGACCTGCCCGCGCACGCTGAAATGCGTGGGCTGCGGCCGGGTATTCAGTTTGAAGCTGGATTAACTGACTTCGTCGATCCACGCCATCTGGATCGCTTCGAGTATCTTCTCGCCGGAATGCTCGGGGGCGTCCTCGAATTCGGGCAGTTCCATCACCCAGCGATGCAGGTCGGTGAAGCGGATGGTGCGGGGGTCGATTTCGGGGTGCGCTTCGGCGAGTTCGATCGCGATGTCGAGGGTATCCGTCCACTTCATGTCAGTGCCCTTCTTTCACCATGTTGATGGTGTATTTTGGAATTTCGATTACCAGGTCGGCGTCGGCGACGCGGGCCTGGCACGACAGCCGCGATTGTGGCTCCAGGCCCCAGGCTTTGTCGAGCAGATCGTCCTCTTCTTCGGTGGATTCTTTCAAGGTGTTGAAACCTTCGCGCACGACGACGTGGCAGGTGGTACAGGCGCAGGATTTCTCGCAGGCGTGCTCGATTTCGACGCCGTGGGCGAGCAGGGTGTCGCAAATGGTGTCGCCGGACTTGGCTTCGATCACGGCGCCTTCGGGGCAGAGTTCGACGTGGGGCAGTACGATCAGTTGGGGCATGGTGGGTTCAGGCTCGGTCAGGCCGCTTGGCATTGTTGACTTGGAAGGGCGGCGAGGACACCGTCCCAGAATTGTAAGCGCGCATTGACGGCGGTTTCGGCGGCCGCTTCGGCTTCGCGCCATTTGTCGGCATCGTTGCCGCACAGCGCGGCAAGCAGGCGCAGCGACAACGGCGCGTGAAAATCCTCGTCCAGATGGACGTGGCGATTGAGGTAATAGTGAAAACTCGGCGCCTGCGCTTCGGTCACCGTCATGCGCGACAGGAAGGCACGGAACATGGACGGAATCACATGCTCGCGCCCCAAGGCGAGTGCAGCGGCAACGGCATGCGGCTTGCCGCTGTCAAGAAAACCGAAGGTGGTGCGGGTGAAAAGGGCGGACGGTGCGGGCGCAAGGCCCGAACGCAAAGCGGCATCGATCCCCTGCCCGGCCACATGGTCCACAAAGCGCGCGGGCGTGTCGGCATCGGCGCCAATTTCTCGCATCGCTTCGAGATAGAGCATGAAGTGGCTGGTATGGCCCTCGTGTCCCGGCAACGCGATGTCGGTTTCCTCTTCCAGCACCAGTTCATTGATGAAGCGCTGCACCGAGGCATCCCCGCCCGGCGTCCACGGCCAGCGCGCGGGGGCGATTTCGTTTTGCAGGTATTTGATCAGCGACATGAAGTCCCACACCGAATAGACGTGGTGCTGCATGAATACGCTCAGATCGTCCAGGCTGGCGACCGCGGCATAAACCGGATGTGCTTCAAGCCGCACCCGGAGGGATTCGATGAAATCGTCGTTCAGCATGGTCATGTCAAGTATGGCGAGGTTCAGCCAAAGGTTTCGAGTTTTTGCCCGGCCATGGCACGGCGCACGTTCTGGTCCATGCGGCGCTGGGCGAATTCGGTTGAGGCGGCATTCAGCGCTTCGATCCCGCGCTTGATGGCTTGATGATCGCTGCCGCCCAGCAGGGTTTCGAGCGCCGCGATGCGGGTCTGTATGGCCACCGTCTCTGCCGCGTCCAGCAAGGCGCCGTCTGCTTTCATCGCCGCATGCGTGGCCGCAATCAGGCCCTGCGCGTCGACGATCTGCTCGTTGAGCGCACGCACGTACATGTCGTCCCTGGCGTGGGTGAAAGCGTCCTTCAGCATGCGGGTGATGTCTTCGTCGCCCAGGCCGTACGACGGCTTCACCTGCACGCTGGCTTCGACGCCCGAACTTTGCTCGCGCGCCGCCACCGACAGCAGGCCGTCGGCATCGACCTGGAAGGTGACGCGGATGCGCGCCGCGCCTGCCACCATCGGCGGAATCCCACGCAGCTCGAAGCGCGCCAGCGAACGGCAGTCGGACGCCAGTTCGCGCTCGCCCTGCAGCACATGCACGCTCATCGCGGTCTGGCCGTCCTTGAAGGTGGTGAACTCCTGTGCGCGCGCGGTGGGAATGGTGGTGTTGCGCGGGATGACTTTTTCGGTGAGCCCGCCCATGGTTTCGAGGCCGAGCGACAGCGGGATGACGTCGAGCAGCAGCCAGTCGTCGCCGGCGCGGTTGCCGGCCAGCACATCGGCCTGCGTCGCCGCGCCAATCGCCACCACCTTGTCGGGGTTGAGGTTGGTCAGCGGCGTCTGCTTGAAGAATTCGGCCACGGCATGACGCACGCTCGGCATCCGCGTCGAGCCGCCCACCATCACCACGCCTTTAATGTCTTCCACGCTCAAACCGGCGTCGCGCAATGCCTTGCGACAAGGCGCCAGAGTCTTGTTGATCAGGGCGGCGGTCAGGGTATTGAACGCGGTCTGGGTGAGCGTTGCGTCCATCATTTCGCCGGTCGACAATACGGCGGTGACGCGTACTTCGGCGTGTTCGGTGAGCGCTTCCTTGGCGTCGCGCGCCTTGGTCAGGAGCAGCCGCGTATCGCATGCAGACAACGGGGCAAAGCGGCCCTGTTCGATCATCCAGCAGAAAATGCGCTGATCGAAATCGTCGCCGCCCAAAGCCGAATCGCCATTGGTGGCCATCACCTCGAACAC
>NCIF01000257.1 GCA_002256785.1 Hydrogenophilales bacterium 17-61-9 | reverse complement strand
TAGCGGGAGGCTTGCGGTCGCGGGGACTTCGGGCGCAGCAGCAACTGGCACGGCTGGCGATGCAATCGCTGGCGCAGGCTGCCGCGGCGCCAATCGCGCTTCGATCACCGGCCCGTCAAGACGGGTCGCGGCGGGCGGCGCCACCTGCACCAGCGCGATCAGCGCGGCATGCACGCCGAGCGAAATCCAGCCGGCAAGCAGCATGCGCCGAACCGCCGGCGAGGCAGCCGGGATCGTCGGCTCTTCGAATGCGGGACTCATGAAGGCGAACGGCCCGCGCGAAGAAGCCGCTGCGCTGGCCTAAAATAGGCTGCAGAAAAATTGCGGGGAAAGACCATGAAAAGACTTGTCATTGCGGCCGCCATCTTAGCATCGGCGCACAGCTGGGCCGGCGTCGCCCGCGCGGGCGAAATCAGCCTGACCCAAGCCACGATCAAGGCCGCCGACGGCTCCGAGGTGCCGATCGAAATCGCAACGCCGGCCGGCACGGGGCCGTTCCCGCCGGTGCTGTTCATCCATGCCAAGCGCGGCTACGAAGGCGACGAGCGCGCCCATGTGCGCGAACTCGCCGAACAGGGCTTTCTAGTCGTCGCGCCCGACTGGCAGAGCGGCCGCTTCATCGAACGCTGGCCGTCGGCGCACAACCCGGACACCGAACTCGACGTCGAGACCGGACTGGATTACCTGAAGGCGCTGCCAAATGCCTGCAAGCAACCGGTCGGCGTGGTCGGCCTGTCGCGCGGGCCGTATTACGCGATCCGGCTGGCAGCCAAGCGCGGCCCGGAACTCGCCGCCATCGTCAGCTATTACGGCCACATGCAGAACCCGAATGCGCCGGAACCCGACCAGCTGTTCCGCATCGCCCCCGAAATCACGCAGATCACCACCCCGATGCTGTTCCTGATCGGCGACGCCGATTACGAACTGCGCCGGATGAATGGCGGCCGCGCGTTTTACGCCTTGTGGGAACGCGGCGTGCCGGTGGAATGGCAGGAATACCCGATGGCGCGGCGCGCGTTCGACTTTCGCCCCGACCAGACACCCGAAGAGAAAGTCGCCGCACGCCATGCACGCGAGCGGGCGAAGAACTGGCTGACCCAGTGGATGCGGCTCACGCCGGACATGCGTTGCCGATAAGGCTGCTGCCGGGATCACGCGTTCCACGCTGAAAGGAGAACCCTGAATGTCACCC
>NCIF01000157.1 GCA_002256785.1 Hydrogenophilales bacterium 17-61-9 | reverse complement strand
GACGATATCGATCTGGGCGCCGATTCCGCGCAGAACCTGCTGCTCAATATCAAAAATACCGGCGACACTTTAGTATTGGCCAATTGGCTGGCCTCCGGGGCAGCCCTGGTGCAGCGCATCGAGTTCGCCGACGGCACGGTATGGACGCCGGAGTGGATCCGCCAGAACTTGACGGTGCAAAGCGGCACTGCTGGCAACGATGTGCTGACCGCGCTGCCCGGCCAGGCCACGACCCTTTACGGCCTGGCGGGCAACGATACCCTCAACGGCAGCAGCGGCAACGACCAGCTGATCGGCGGCAGCGGCAACGACCGACTGGTCGGCGGCCTGGGCAACGACAGCTATTTTTTCGAACCTGGGGATGGCCAGGATATCCTGGTGGAAACGGGGGGGCAGGATGCGGCGGTGTACGGTGCTGGAATCGCGGCCGAGGATATTCTGGTCAGCCGGGTGGGCAGCGACCTGCTGCTCGCCCACGTCAACGGCAGCGACCATCTCACCATCAAGGACTGGTTTGCTTATGCGGACGGTCGCGCCTGGGTGGAGGAAATCCGCTTCGCCGACGGCGCCGCGTGGACTGCCGAAGCGCTGACCAAGCAGGCTCTGACCCAGGTGGGAACAGACGGCAGCGATTATCTTTACGGCATTAATCATTTCGGCGATACCTTGCGCGGTGGCGATGGCAACGACGTTCTGTATGGCTACAGCGGAGACGATATCCTGGAAGGGGGCGCCGGCCAGGACGCCCTGTACGGAGGCGATGGCAACGACATCCTGTCCGCGGGGCTCGACGGCGGGTATCTCGATGGCGGGGCGGGCGACGACCTGTACCTGTATGACGCCGGCGATGGCAACGCCGCTGCCAGTGTCAACATCAGTGACAGTGGCGGCAACGATACGCTGCGCTTTGGCGCAGGTATCCGGGTCGAGGATGCGCAGTTCCAGAGGCAGGGTCGCGACCTGCGCATTTCCCTGGCCGATGGCGGCCAGATTGCCATCGGCGCCTGGTTCAGCTACAGCGATTACAGCCGGATAATCGAGCGCTTCGAGTTCGCGGATGGTGCAGTGCTCACGGCAGGCGAACTCAACCAGATTCTGCTGGTGCAGGAGGGCACGGCCGGCAACGATACCCTGAACGGCACCGCGCTGGACGACACCCTGATCGGCGCGGCCGGCGACGACACGCTATGGGGCGACACCGGCAACGACCTGCTGCGCGGCGACCCGGGGCATGATCTGCTCTACGGCGGGGACGGGGATGATCGTCTGTACGGCGGAGAGGGCGACGATCAGCTTGTCGGCGACGCCGGCAACGATTATCTGGACGGCGGAATCGGTAACGACTATCTGGCTGGCGGCGCCGGGGATGACAGCTACCGGGAACTGGGCCTGGGCCAGGACCGCATCCTGGATGGCGCCGGCCTGGATAATTTCTACTTCGCCGGCGATATTCTCCCGGAGCAACTGATCCTTACCCGGATGCATGCCGACCTGCGGATTGGCTTCGCGGGTCGGGACGACAGCGTCACCCTGCTGGAATGGTTCAGGCGGCCCGACAGCATCGAGAGGTTTTTCTTCGCCGACGGCAGCCGTTTGAGCGCGGCGAATATCAATGGCGCCTTCAGCATGGTCAGCGGCAACGGCAGCCTGACCGGCAGCGTCGGCGACGACCTGTTGTATGGCGGTGCAGGGCAGGACACATTGCAGGGCGGAGAGGGCAACGACCTGCTGGACGGCGGTGCCGGCGCGGACATCCTGGCGGGCGGTACGGGGGGCGACACCTATATCGCCGATGGTGACGACACCATCGTCGAATTGCCCGGTGAAGGCGTCGACACGCTGGTCTGGACCAGCAGCGCGTCCGTGGTCCTGCAGGACGAACTGGAAAATCTGGTGCTGGCCGAATCGGCGGGCGGCAGCTATTGGACGCGGGCGACCGGCAATGCGGCCAATAACCGGATCGTCGGCAATAGCCTGGGCAATAATCTGGATGGCGGTGCGGGGGCCGATATTCTGGAAGGCGGGTTGGGCAACGACGCCTATTACGTCGACAATTCAGGCGATCTGGTGATCGAGCGTTTCAATGAAGGCAATGACACGGTATATGCCAGCATCTCCTACGCCCTGTCCGGACATGTGGAAAACCTGACCCTCACCGGCAGCGACGCCATCGATGGCTACGGCAACGATTTGAACAATTATCTTGTGGGCAACGACGCCGCCAACTTGCTCGCGGGCGGTGCCGGCAACGACGTGCTGACGGGCGGTTTGGGCGCCGATACCCTGGCGGGGGGGCGTGGCGACGATGTCTATTACCTGGATGGCTATGACGACATTCTGGTGGAGGGTCATGACGAGGGGGATGACCGGATCGTGATCAACCAGGTCAGCGAGCAACAAGGGAATACCAGCTATGTCGGCACGTTCGCCATGGCAGAAAATACCGAAAGTCTCAGGATGACCGGCTGGGTTACGCATGCAAGCCTTTACGGAAACGCACAGGATAACGTGATCGATGCGCGTGGATCGAGGGTGTTTTGGTATCAGAGCGGGTACGTCACCTGGTATTACCAGGCCAAGGTGGATATCCATGCCGGAGACGGCAACGACACCCTTTACGCCTCCGAGGGGGGCGGCATACTGGATGGCGGACTCGGTGACGATGCGATGTACGGAGGCCCCGGCAATGATGCCTACTATGTGGATAGCGAGTGGGATCGGATAATCGAGGCCCCGTCTTCCGGTACGGACAGCGTGTATTCAAGCATTTCGTATGCGCTGGGGACGGATCTGGAAAACCTTTACCTGCTTGGCAGTGCCGATATAAATGGCGCCGGCAACGACCGGGGCAATGTCCTCTCCGGCAATAGCGGCGATAACGTGCTGACCGGCGGTGCCGGCGATGACCGGCTGAATGGCGGTGGCGGCAACGATACCCTGATCGGCGGCATGGGCGACGACACCTATGTGGTGAGCAGCCCTAATACGCTCATCATCGAGAACGCCAACGAGGGCTTCGACCGGGTCGAATCCAGTGTCAGCTACAGCTTGGCTGCGCATATCGAAAACCTGACGCTTGGTTATGGCACCGCCTCCATCGATGGGACAGGCAACGACCTGGATAATCGAATCGAAGGCAATCATGGCAACAACCGGCTGGTCGGCGGTGCGGGCAACGACACCCTGATTGGATGGCGTGGCAACGATACCATGCTGGGCGGAACAGGCGACGACACCTATTACGTCGACTCAACCAAGGACGTGGTAACCGAATACGTTAATGAAGGCATCGATACGGTACACAGTGAGGTCACCTATACGCTCGGTGACAATCTGGAGAACCTGATTCTGACCGGCAGTAGCGCCATCAGGGGCACGGGCAACGCGCTGGATAACCGACTGATAGGCAATGCCGCCAGTAACACCCTGACCGGCGGCGCGGGCGCCGACTGGCTTGACGGCATGGGCGGCGCCGACAAAATGCTGGGCGGAACGGGCGACGATACCTATGTCGTCGATGTCGCCACCGACAACGTCGTCGAGCGGTCGAATGAAGGCACCGATCGGGTGCTGTCAGGTGTGACCTACACCCTGTCCAATAACGTTGAAAACCTCACCCTTACCAGCACGGCAGCGATCAATGGCACCGGCAATGCGCTGAATAACGTGCTCGTCGGCAACAGCGCCGCCAATATATTGTCGGGCGCCGCAGGCAACGACACCCTGGAAGGCATGGAAGGCGCCGACACCCTGATCGGTGGAAAAGGCGACGACACTTACCTCATGGGATTTGGCTATGGCTCCGATACCGTGGTCGAGAACGATGCCACCTCCGGGAATAAGGATGTCGCACAATTCCTCTCGGGCGTCACGGCCGACCAGATCTGGTTCCGGCACGTCGGAAACAGTCTGGAAGCCAGCATCATCGGAACGGATGACCGGTTGCTGATCCAGGATTGGTATCTTGGCAACGCTTATCGGGTGGAGGAATTCAAAACGACCGATGGCAATATGACCCTGCTATCCAGCCAGGTGGAGAACCTGGTGTCTGCCATGGCGAGCTTCGCGCCACCTGCTGCCGGGGAGACGGCTCTCCCGGCCAACTATCAGGATGCGCTGGCGGGTGTGATCGCGGCCAACTGGCAATAACAGCGCTTATTGATTTGCCTTTGTCCTGCCTCTCCTATGAGGCAGGACAAGAGTCCACGCTCCTGTGTTGGGTTATCCATGACAGAACGAGAATCTACAGCCCCGGCCGTGCCGGACACCGGCCTGACCTGCCTGGTGATGCTCGCGCGCTTTCACCAGATCGCCGCCGATCCCGATCAGCTTGCGCATCAGTTCAAGGCATCCGGTGATGCTTTCGGCAAGACCGAAATCCTGCTTGCCGCCAAGCACCTGGGCATGCGGGCCAGGCCGGTTCAGGCCACGCTTGATCGCCTCGACCGCACCCCGCTCCCTGCCATGGCGGTGGACAATGAGGGCGGCTACTTCATCCTCGCCCGCTTCGACGCCGACAAAGCGCTGATCCATGACCCCAAGGCCGAGCGACCGGAGGTCGTGTCGCGTGACGAATTACTGGCCCACTGGTCTGGAGAACTAATTCTCTTTACCTCACGTGCCTACATGGTCGGCGAGATGGCGAAGTTCGACTTCTCCTGGTTCATCCCCGCCGTCGTCAAATACCGCAAGCTTTTGGGTGAAGTGTTGCTGGTGTCGTTCGTGTTGAATCTGTTTGCGCTGGTGACGCCGTTGTTCTTCCAGGTGGTGATGGACAAGGTGCTGGTGCATCGCGGGCTGACGACGCTGGATGTCATCGCCGTCGGCCTGCTGGTGGTGTCGATCTTTGAAGTCGTCTTGTCAGGCTTGCGCAGCTACGTCTTCGCCCACACCACCAGCCGCATCGACGTCGAACTCGGCGCACGCCTGTTCCGCCATTTGCTGCACCTGCCGATGGGTTATTTCCAGTCCCGCCGGGTGGGCGATTCGGTCGCGCGGGTGCGCGAACTGGAGAACATCCGCGCCTTCCTCACCGGCAATTCGATTGCCGTGGTGCTCGACGTGCTGTTCTCAGTAGTGTTCATTGGCGTGATGCTGTTCTACAGCGGTTGGCTCACGCTGGTGGTGCTCGCGTCCCTGCCGCTGTATTTCGTGATCGCCCTGCTGGTCACGCCGCTGCTGCGCGCCCGGCTGCACGAGAAATTCAATCGCAGCGCCGAGAACCAGGCTTTCCTGGTCGAGACTGTGTCGGGCATCGATACGCTGAAGAGCATGGCGGTGGAGCCGCAGATGCAGCGTCGGTGGGATGCCCAGCTGGCGAGCTATGTGTCCGCCGGTTTCAAGTCGGCCGCGGTTTCGACCGTAGCGCACGAGAGCACCAATCTGGTCGGAAAGCTTGTCACCGTCGGTACCCTGTGGCTCGGCGCCAAGCTCGTGATCGAAGGTCAGCTCACTGTCGGCCAGCTTATCGCCTTCAACATGCTGGCCAGCCGGGTGGCGCAGCCGATCATGCGACTGGCGCAGTTGTGGACCGACTTTCAGCAGACCGGCATTTCGGTGCAGCGTCTGGGCGACATTCTAAATGCCCCCGTCGAGGCTGCCGGCGCCAAGAGCAGCCTGCCGCCAATTGCCGGCCGCATCCGTTTCGATCAGGTCCAGTTTCGCTACCGGCCGGACACGCCTGAAGTGCTCAAAGGCATCTCGCTCGATATCGCGCCCGGAGAAGTCATCGGCATCGTCGGCCGCTCAGGTTCGGGCAAGAGCACGCTGACCAAGCTGATCCAGCGTCTGTACGTGCCGGAACGCGGCCGGGTCCTGATCGACGGGATGGATTTGACGCTGATCGATGCCGCCAGTTTGCGTCGCCAGATCGGCGTGGTCTTGCAGGAAAAC
>NCIF01000256.1 GCA_002256785.1 Hydrogenophilales bacterium 17-61-9 | reverse complement strand
CCTGGCCCGCGCGATACGTGTAGTGGGTGCTGTCTTCATCCAGCACGGGAATGAGCACCGTTTCGGCCTGGATCAAGTCCTGGGCAAAGGTGGCGACCAACTGGAAAATGCTTTCAAGGTCGAGCCGCTCACGGACTGCGGTGACGACTTCCTTGAACAGGGAAATCTGCTGGTTGCGCAGGAAAAGCTCGTCACCCAGCGTCTGGATACTGGATGGGGCGGGAGGAATCGGCGTCACGGTTGCGTGCAAGGGTGTCTCTGTAAAAACCTTTGAGTGGCAGGAACGACGGATTCATCGTTGACCAGCTATATCGTTCATTTTGTCGATTTCTGAAGCGAGCTTTACCGTGAACCCGAACTAAACTTTAACAAGCATGGCTTTTGTTGTTCGACCCCGTCCTCGCAAAGCAGTGGAGGGCGGTTTTCCTGACTGCAAGGGGATCGCATGAATACACCACAGGGCAGGCGTACCTGTCTTTATACCGCCGTGCAGCTCGACGACATCGTTGCCGACATGGCCCGACAGGCGGCCGGCCTGCTGACCGGCCGCTCCGAGGTTGTGATCGTCGGCATATTGCGGCGTGGCGCGCCGCTGGCGGACCGGTTGCATGCGCATTTGGCAAAGGCGTATGGGCTGACCGACTGCGCGCGGCTGGATCTGCAGATCAAACGCTATGCGGATGATCTGACCCTGCTGTACCCGGAGACCCGGTTGACCGAAAACCCGACCCACGCCACGCTCAACCTCGAGGGCCGCACGGTGCTGGTGGTGGACGACGTGATGTATCGCGGCCATTCCATGCTGCGCGCGGTGGAATATCTGGCCGGCAAGCAGCCCGTCGAAATTCGGACCGTGGTGCTGGTCGACCGCGGTGCGGCCAAATTGCCGGTGCGCACCGACATCGTCGGGGTGCGGCTCGATGTGGCGCCGTCCGACATCATCGAATGCAATGTGCCGCCTTACGAAGACGTATTCAAAATCGATCACTTGCAACCCGGTTGAGGCGTGCATCAGGGGTGATCTGGCTGCAGGTTTGTTGTGTCAACAGCACCCGCTGCCATCGTCGCGCTTGGGGCAGCCTTCGGGGCGGTTGCGCGGAGGCAGCGGGCAGCGGTTGATTTCGTCGGCGCCACGCTGGAAATAGCAGGTCATGGCGCTGGAGGCGATGCCGAGCAGCCAGAACACGAAAAAGCCGATGGTG
>NCIF01000255.1 GCA_002256785.1 Hydrogenophilales bacterium 17-61-9 | reverse complement strand
GGCCAACCAATACGGTCGATCCAGTCGATCATGCGCTCCAAAGGCTTGCCATCTTCCTTGTAGGTCGCAAGAATTTTCTTCACAACCTCTGACACTTCGGGCCAACGCGGAGCGTTGTTTGGCAACCCAGACGCAACCAACTTATGGAAAGTCGGCTTGGAGCGAGCATTTGAATTCTTACCACCCACCCAAATCGCAATTTTTGAGTGCTCGGGATCATTGATCTGCATCGGAGGGCACGGGGGGAAGCAGGCGCCACAGCAAATGCATTTTTTCTCGTCAACCTCAAGCGAGGGCTTGCCGTTCACCAGAGCAGGACGGATCGCAGCTACAGGGCAGCGAGCCACGACGGAAGGACGTTCACACACGTTGGCAACGAGATCGTGATTGATTTTCGGCGGCTTGGTGTGCTGAACGATGATCGCGATGTCAGCCTGACCACCACAGTTGATTTCGCAGCAGGAAGTCGACAGCTTGACGCGGTTAGGCATCTCGCACTTGACGAAGTCGTCATACAACTCGTCCATCAGGGCCTTAACAACGCCGGAAGCGTCGGTACCAGGGATGTCGCAGTGCAGCCAGCCCTGGGTGTGCGCAATCATGGACACCGAGTTTGCGGTACCGCCAATGGGGTATCCCTTGTCGTTTAGTGCCTTGATTAGCGGCTCAACCTTGGCGCCGTCTGCAACCATATACTCAATATTGGAGCGAGCGGTAAACCGCACAAAACCATCACCATACTGGTCTGCAATGTCTGCAAGTTCACGAATCGTGTAGTGATCCATCTGACGAGCAGTACCGGCTTTAACCGTCCATACTTCGTCACCAGACTCAGCGCGGTGATACAAAACACCCGGCTTAGGATGGCTATGGAAAGACCATTTGCCATAATTCTTGACCATTACTGAGTGCATATAGGGCATCGGGTCCGGAGCACCGGACTCGATAGGCGGACGCAATTCTGCCATTTTATTTCTCCGACTTAATTAATGCATGAAGCTGATTCAAACCACGAGCCTTGTACACACAATGCTCGCGACAAGTAACACTTAAGCAGCGGTCTGCTTGTATTCGTTCCACTTCTCAACCTGCTCGTCCCAGTCATCCGAACGGAAGTACGGGTTGGAGCGTGGCGAGCTGATCATGTTTGGGTCAACCGGGATATCCAGACCTTCCAGGAAGTTGGTTAGACCAATACGTTCGATC
>NCIF01000156.1 GCA_002256785.1 Hydrogenophilales bacterium 17-61-9 | reverse complement strand
CCGCACTGGGTGGCGTGGATGCGCGAGGCCGCGCCGGACGTCTCGCTGCGCCTGGAAATCGGCTTCGAGGCCGACATCATGCAGGGGCTGATCGAAGGCACGGTGGACATCGGTGTGATGTACACGCCGACGTCACGCTCCGGCCTGGTGGTCGAACCGCTGTTCGACGAAACCCTGCTGCTGGTGACCAGCGATCTCAAGCGCGGCTGGCCGGACGAGGGTTATATCCACATCGACTGGGGACCGGAATTTCACGCCCAGTTCAGCGACCATTACCCCGACGCGCCTCCGCCCACGCTGGTCGCCAACATCGGCTGGCTCGGCGTGCAACAACTGCTGACCTACGGCGGAAGCGGCTATTTTCCGCAACGCCTGGTCAGGCCTTACATCGAGGCGGGGCAGTTGTGGCGCGTTCCCGACAGCCCGCAATTCAAGCTGCCGGCGTGGATGGCGTTTCCGCGAGACAGCGACAGCGCCACGCTCAAAAGCGCGCTCGACGGCCTGCGCGAACTGGCGCGCGCGGAACAGACGCGCGACGCCGGCGCGACGCCGAAGATGTAGCCTTCAGGGGCATCCCGCTCGTCCCGGAAGGACGGGTCAACAGGCCCTACTTGGCATGCTCGGCGAGCAGGCGCTCGAGTTGCGCGGCGGGCACCATGCCGGGAATACGCTGGCCATCCGCAAAAATGAGGGTAGGCGTGCCGGATATTTTCAGCCTGGCGCCCAGCGCGATGGTTTCATCGACCGGGTTTGCGCATTGGCCGTCATTTTTCGGCACGATGTCCTTTGTGGTGTAGTCGTCCCATGCCTTGTTGCGATCGGGCGCGCACCAGATCTGTTTCGAAATCTGCACCGCCCTGGGATGCAGACCCTCGATCGGGTAGAGGAAGGTGTAAACGGTGATGTTGTCGATCCGGGTCAACTCCGCCTCGAGTTTGCGGCAATACGGGCAGTCGACATCGGAGAACACCACCAGTTTGCGCGCGCCGTCGCCCTTAACGGTCTTCAGTGCGTTTTTCAAGGGCAGCGTATCCCAGTTCACTGCCTGCAATTGATTGAGGCGGGCCTGTGTCAGGTTGCGACGATTTTCAAAATCGATGACGTCACCCGCAAACAGGTATTGCGCCTTGGCATCCGAGTACAACAACTGACCATCGAGGTACACCTCGAACAGGCCGCTGTAGGGCGTTTGTTTGATTGAGCTGATTTGCGCCTTGGGAAACTGCTGCAGCAAGGCTTTGCGAATAACCGCTTCATTGGCCTGCGCACTTGCGGCCAGCATCAAGGTTGCGGCTATCGCAAAAGGAATGAATTTCATGTAAAGCTCCAAAGTGAATCGAATAATCGTCAGGACATCGCTTCGCGCACCAGCGCAGTTTTCAGCGGCTGCAACGGGTTCATGCACTGCATTCCGGCATTGCGCAGCCAGGCGGCGCGATCGTCGGCAAACAGGTGATGCAGGCCATGGGTGAGCATCTGCATACGTTGTACGGGTTCTGCACGCTGACGGGCATAGGTGTTTAATACCCGCACATCGCCGCAACGGGTGTGACGATGCTGCTGCGCCAACACTTCGCACAGGGCCTCCGCGTCGCCCAGCCCCAGGTTCACGCCTTGCCCCGCCAGCGGATGCACGCCGTGCGCCGCATCGCCGATCAACGCCACGCCCGATGCAACCGGCGTCTGCAGCGTAATCAAGCGCAATGGAAAAGCGGCGGCAGGCGTCAATAAACGCAACGCACCGAGCTGGTCGTGGCCCGCATCCCGCACCCTGTCGGCGAGCGCGCTTGCATCCAGTCCGAGCAACACGTCAGCATCGGCCGACCGGGTTGACCAGACCATGGACAGTCGGTTCCCCGCGAGGGAATCGCGATGCACCCTGCGGGCACTCCGATCCGCTACGGGCTGAAGCCCGTGTGGAGTCGTATGCCCGGCCAGGGGAAGCCAGGCCAGGATGTCGCTGCCAAAAAACCACTGGTACGCCGTGCCGCGATGCGGGCGTTCGCATTCAAAGTTTGCCACCACGCCGCTCTGCCCATAGGGCGTCAAGGCCGAACGCAGGCCCGACCATTCACGAATACGCGATGCCGCACCGTCCGCGCCGACGACCAGTTCGGCTTCAAGCAGCCGCCCATCGGCCAGGGTCAATTTTGAACAGGGATCGCCCCATTCAATCGACGCGATCGCGTCCGGGCAAAACAGTTCCACCTGACCGTCAGCCTGCAATGCCTGCCACAGCGCATGCTGCAGGCGCCCGTTCTCGGCAATGAACGCCAGCTGCGGCACGCCCGACTCATACGCATCGAGACGGATGGCGCCAGCCAAATCGCCCGCCACATCCATGCGAAAAACCGGCTGGATGCGGCTGGCATCCATACGCTGCCAGACGCCCATGCCGTGCAGAAAACGCTGGCTGGAAGGACTGATGGCGTAAATCCGGGTGTCCCATCGTTCATTCGGCGACCGGGGCGGCTGGCGTTCGACCAACGCAACGCGCAGGCCCTTCCGTCCGAGCGCCAGCGCCGCAGCGGCGCCCACCAGGCCCGCGCCGACAATAACGACCTGATAGCGTTCGACATTCATCCGCGCGCGCCAAAAATCATCCGCCGGGCAACAAAGCCTTTCAGCGGAGGAAAGGCTTCCAGCGCCAGCAGGCCCAGCCCGCGCGCATGGCGCAGGAGCGCAATATCATTGGAAAACACACGCACCAGAAAATCGGTGAAGCCGACGCCGCCCAATACGTCGACACGACGTCCGCGCGCATAGGCGGCCAGCATGGCCGGGCTGCCCAGCGCCCCGACGGGCGTATCGCCGCACAGGCTCGCCAGTTCCCACGCGTCGCGCAAGCCGATATTGAAGCCCTGCCCTGCCACCGGATGCAGGGTCTGCGCGGCATTGCCGATGCGCACCACGCGCGCGTTCGCTTCGCTGCCGGCGCAGGCCAGCTTGAGCGGGAAGGTTTTACGCGGCGACGCCGACAGAAACCGGCCCTGCCTGCCACCGAAGTGGCGATACAACGCGGCCAGGAATTCAGCGTCGGGGAATGCGGCAATGCGCTGAGCGTCCGCAGTGCTGGCGGTCCACACCAGGGCATAACGATCGCCTTTTGGCAGCAATGCCGCCGGACCTTCAGGCGTAAAGCGTTCGAAAGCCTGGTTCGCATGCGGCAGTTCGGTCTGCACCTCGCACACCACCGCCACCTGGTCGTAATCGCGTGAGATTTTTGGATCGGGAGCCGCGGGAGCCGATTTGCCATGGCCGCTGCGTCCGCCGTCGGCCACGATCACCATTGGCGCGGCGAGCGTGTCGCCCGCTGCCGTGCGTAAGGCCGCACATGCCGCGTCCGACTCGATGTGTGCCACCTCCACAGCGTAATCCACGGCGATTTCCGCATCATGCAGCGCCCGTTTCAGCGCAGCCGTGAGCGTGGCGTAAGGCAGCACATAACCCAGCGCCGGCACCTTGATCGCGGCGGCCGACAGCCGCGCCATCCCCAGCGCGCCGCGCTGGGAAATATGAATGCGGGCGATCGGGGTGACGTCCTCAAGCGTGTCCCACACGCCCAGGCGATCCAGAATCAAGCGCGAACCATACGACAAAGCCAGCGTGCGGGTATCGGCGCGGGCGTCGGCCGGCTGCGCTTCGAGCACGTGCGCATCGATGCCATGCTGCCGCATCGCCAAGGCGCACACCGCCCCCACCGGCCCGGCGCCGACAATCAGCACTGGCTTTATCCCTGCATCCACGCTTCGATCTCGGCCACGGTTTTCGGCGGCGAGGTCATGACTTCGCAACCCGATTCGGTCACCGCCACATCGTCCTCGATGCGGATGCCGATGTTCCACAAGGCTTCCGGCACATCGTCCGCCGGGCGAATATACAGGCCGGGCTCTACGGTCAAGGCCATACCCGGCTGCAACGGACGCCACGCGCCATCGATCTTGTATTCGCCCGCATCGTGCACGTCCAGCCCCAGCCAATGGCCGGTGCGGTGCATGTAAAAACGATGGCTGGCATTCGATTCGATCAATCCATCGACGCTGCCTTCAAGCAATTTCAAATCGACCATGCCCTGCGTCAGCACGCGAACCGCCGCATCGTGCGGCTCGATCCAGGTCGAACCCGGCTTGACCATGGCTATTGCCGCCGCCTGCGCAGCCAGCACAATTTCATACGCGTCTTTTTGCGCAGGGGAGAAGCGTCCATTGACGGGAAAGGTCCGCGTGATGTCCGATGCATAGCCATCGAGTTCACAGCCGGCATCGATCAGCAGCAGATCGCCGTCATTCAACCTGTCGCGGTTACTGACATAGTGCAGCACGCAGGCATTGGCGCCGCCCGCGACGATGGACTGATACGCCGGGGCCTGGGCGCCTGCCGCATAAAACGTGTGCAGCAGTTCGGCTTCGATTTCATACTCGTGACGGCCCGGCCGGGTCGCGCGCATTGCACGACGATGCGCATCGCCGGCAATCGCGGCCGAGCGCCGCATCAGGTCAAGTTCGGGCGCATCCTTGAACAGCCGCATTTCATCCAGCAGGGCGCGCACATCCACAATTTCGGTCGGCGCCGCGATGCCCTGCCGCGACTTTGCACGTACGCTGCCCAACCACCCGATCACGCGCGCGTCCCACGCCGAATCATGGCCTACAGCGTAGGCCAGTCGCGTGCGGTTAGCCATCAACTCGGGCAGCCTGGCATCGAGTTCGGCAAATGAATAGGCCGCATCGAAATCGAATCTCGCCTGCGCTGCCGCCTGTCCATAACGAAAACCTTCCCAGATTTCACGCGTTTCGTCCTTGTCGCGACAAAACAGAATGGATTGAGGCGCGGCGCCGCCGATCACGACCACAACCGCCTCGGGTTCGGTAAAACCGGTCAGATGATAGAAATAGCTATCGAATCGGTACGGAAAATGGCTGTCGCGATTGCGCGGCGTCTCCGGCGCGGTGGCGATGAGGGCGATGCCATTGCCGATCGAGGCAGCGAGGCGGGCTCGCCGCTGGAGATAACACTGCGTGTCAAACATGGTTACGTAAACTTTCATCAAGTTGCTGCAAACGCTCAGGTGTACCCACATCCGTCCAGCGCCCGCGATAGTGCTCGCCGCTCGCCCGTCCGGCATCGATCGCCTGCCGCAGCAACGGAGCAAGCGGCGCTTTCTCCCCGCAGCGGGTCTGCGCGAACAGGGTCCGATGGTAAACGCCAATGCCGGAAAAAGTGAGGCGATCCGGATGGTCACCGGCGCTCGTCATGCGCCCTTCCTCGAACGCGAAGTCGCCTTTCGGATGATGCGACGGATTGTCGACCAGCACCAGATGCGCCTGATCATGCCCCGCAGCCAGCCGCGCCATCGCTTCGGCCAGCCGGCTGAAATCGTATTCGCAGTAAATGTCGCCGTTCACCACGGTAAAGACCTCGGCATCGATCAGCGGCAGCGCGGTAGCGATACCGCCGGCGGTTTCCAGCGCAATGCCCTCGCGCGAATAGTCAATCGACACGCCGAATGCCGCGCCGTTCCCCAGCGCGTCTTCGATCTGCGCGCCAAGATGCGCGAGATTGATCACAATGTGCGTGAAACCCGCCGCCGCGAGGCGTTCGATATGCCAGACGATGAGCGGCTTGTCGCCCGCCCGAAGCAACGGCTTCGGGGTGCGGTCGGTAAGCGGGCGCATGCGTTCGCCGCGTCCGGCAGCCAGGATCATGGCCGTTGCGCCGTTGAAGCCCCGGACACTCAATGCGCAACGCCCGCCTGCGACTGCACATCCTGCAACGCATCCAGCAAATACAGCATCGGCTTCAGCTCAATATACCGCTCGCACACGCGGCGCAAATACCCCATCACCAGCGGCATGTCTTTCAGATAGCCATCCTTGCCATCGCGGTGGTACAGCCGCGCAAAAATGCCGAGAATCTTGATATGACGCTGCGCGCCCATCCATTCGAAATC
>NCIF01000155.1 GCA_002256785.1 Hydrogenophilales bacterium 17-61-9 | reverse complement strand
CCCTCGTCGGCGGCGCCAAAATCCGCATCGACTCTCCCGACCTCAAGGCGCCCGCCCTGCCGGAGAATTCCACCATGCTGCTGCTCACATCCGACGTCAGCAAGGAAATTCCGCTGCTGGTCGAACGGGTCAAGGCAATACTCGCCAACGTCGAACACCTCACCCGCAAGGATGGCGAAGTCAATGGCACGCTGGCCAACCTGAAAACCATGACCGGACGCATGACCGGCGAATACGGCATGCTCGAAGGCCTGCTCGGCAGCCCGGAAAAGGCCCGCGCCGTCACCGATTCGCTCGACACGATCCGCGCCCTCACCGCCAAGCTCGACGGCATGGCGGCCCAAGCGGATAAATGGCTGTTTGCGGCGGACGGGGTGGCCAAGCAGACGCACGACGCGTTGGCCCAGGTGAAGCTCATGCTGGCGGATGCGCAATCCAGCCTGAAGAAAGCCGACGCCCTGATGACCAATGCCGTGGCGATTTCCGCCGACGTCAAGGAAGGTACGCAGGACATTGCCAAACTGCGCGCTGAAATCGACGATGCGGTGCGCAAGGCCAATGCGCTGGTCAACGAGATCAATAAAAAATGGCCGTTCGCGCGCGATCCCGAGGTGAAACTGCCATGAAGACCCTGTTTGCGATCGCCAGCCTGGTCCTGCTCACTGCCTGCGGCAGCGGCGGTCCGCCGCCTCCCGACTGGAAAACCGATTCGGCGGACCTGATCGGGCGCTATAAAAAGCATGCCTTGCTGGGCGAGAATACGCTGGCCGAGCGCTATTTCCAGCAGGCGGTTTCCGCCACCGGCGGCGCCGGCCGCGTCGCCGATACCGCCCGCCTGTGGCTGGTGCGCTGCGCCACCCGTCGCGCCATGCTGATTGACGATGCCTGCAGCGAATATGCCGACCTGTCGAGGATCGAACCGAATGCAGCGGACCATGCCTACTACCAGTTCATCACCCTGCGCTGGGACGCCGTCGATGCTTCCCTGTTGCCCAGCCACCATCGCGATCTGGTGCGCGCACCCGCCGGCAAGCGGCAGGCAGCGCTGAGCCAGATCACCGATCCGCTGGCCCGCCTGCTCGATGCCAGCCTGCTGCTGATGCGCCAGGAATCCGATGCGGCCACGCTGACACTGGCAACGGAAACTGCCTCATCCCGGGGCTGGCGGCAACCGCTGCTCGCCTACCTGAAACTGCAGGAAAAACAGGCTGCGGCCCAAGGCAATGCGGCTGAACAGGCCCGGCTCGCCAGACGGATTCAGCTGGTCGAAAAAAGTATCGCAGCCGCACCTTAGAGGCTTGGCCATTGCAGTAGAATCGTACCAATTCTGGTGTTCCAGAATGATGTGGCAAACCTTGGCATTCGCCCGACAGCCGCAGATATGCCATGCCGCTGCCGCGTTCTTTCCGCGTTCCAACCCCAGCTTTTATTCAAATAAAGAGGAGACACCCATGAAATACACCGCTATCGCGCTGGCCGCCCTGTCCGTAATCGCATCCGCCGCACATGCTGCCCCCGCCATGATGTCCGCCGAGTGGACCGCGCAGGCATGCGATGCCTGGAACAAGGACGCCGACCTGGTCAACGGCCTGGGCGAAAAATGGATCGGCAACGATAAAGATCGCGGCCACAAGATCATTCACCTGTATCGCACCGAATGCGGCGAATCGACCCAGACCGAGATGAAGATCATGCCCAAGGACGGCAAGGCCATCTGCGTCTATGGCGGCGCCGTACAAAACACCAGGATGGACCATGACGTCGACTACACGATGCACGCCACCACCGAGCGCTGGGATGAAATGGGTGCGGGTGAGTATGGCCCGATGAAGGCCATGATGTTCGGCCGCCTCAAGTTCACCGGGCCCAAGATGGAAGCCATGAGCGTCATGGGGCCGTTCGCTGCCTTTCTGAAACTGCCGGGAAAAATCCCGGGCGACAAGGCCTGCCCTGCCAAATAATTTTGCAGTGCACCAGCAGGTCACAAAAAAGCCGGGATGTTATCCCGGCTTTTTTACGTTTTCGAATTCCCCTGGCTTAGTGCACCGTTCCGGTTTGCACGTCGAGCGGACGGCCGTTGCGGATTTCCTCCGGCGTGGCCTCGCGCATGTCCATGATATTGACCAGACACGTCACGCGCTGCCCGGCCAGCGAGGGGTTGCCGTCCAGCGTGAGCTTGCCGTTTTCGATGGCCGTGACATAAAAAACCTTGTTTTCCCCCGACGCGTTCTCGAACATGACTTCAGCGCCGACACGCCTGAACTGGGGCGGCACATTGTCGATGTCATCCGTGAACACCAGGCTCTCGTCGCGCAGACCGTAGCCTTCTTCGGGCGTCAGCGTGATTTCGAGTCGATCCCCCACCTTGCGGCCGGCAACGGCCGATTCGATCGCAGGCAAAATGCCGCTGTTGGCGCCTTGCACATAGCCCACGGGTATATCGTATTGTTCAACGACCATGCCGCGCTCATCGAGAATGGAATAGGTGATGTATACAAGTGTGTTCTGCGTAACAGTCGTCATTCGGTCTCATCCATCTTCATCAATAAAGCGCTGCAACACCCCATTTGGCATTTACGCAACGCGCTTATGATACCTTCGTATCACTGACCCGCACACCACCCAGCCATGACTCCGCTCAAAGAACTGCCCACCTGGAAAACACTGGAACAGCACTTCAAGACCATGCGCGCGTATGACATGCGCACCGCGTTCCGCGAAGATGCGCATCGTTTTGAACACCTCTCGCTGCGTTGCGGCAACCTGCTACTCGACTATTCCAAGAACCGTGTCACACCGGACACGATGACGCATTTAATGCAGCTGGCGCGCGAGTCCGAACTGGAAACCCAGCGCCATGCCATGTTTAGCGGCGAGCGCATCAATTTCACCGAGCAGCGCGCCGTGTTGCACACTGCCTTGCGCGCGCCGGTGCGCCCGCCGCTGGTGGTGGAAGGCGTGGATATCGAGCGTGAAGTCGCCGCGGTGCTCAAGCGCATGCAGCGTTTTGTCGAGTCCATTCACAACGGCAGCTGGCTTGGTCACACCGGCAAGCCGATTCGAAATGTGGTGAACATCGGCATAGGCGGCTCGGACCTGGGGCCGGCCATGGTTTGCGCGGCGCTCGAGCATTACGCGGTGGAAAGCCTGCGCGTGCATTTCGTGTCCAACCTCGACCCGGCCCATCTTGCCGGCACGCTGGCGCACCTCGACCCCGAAACGACCTTGTTCATTGTCGCCTCGAAAACCTTCACCACGCTGGAAACGCTGGCCAACGCCAACTCGGCCAAGGCCTGGCTGCTGGCGGCGCTGCGCGCGCCGGCTGCGGTGTCCCGGCATTTCGTGGCGCTGTCGACCAACGCGCAGGCCGTCGAAGCCTTCGGCATCGACCCGGAGAACATGTTCATTTTCTGGGACTGGGTCGGCGGGCGTTATTCCCTGTGGTCGGCGATAGGCCTGTCGATCGCGCTGCAAATCGGCTGGGGTAATTTCCAGGCCTTGCTGGCGGGCGCGCATGCGATGGACATTCATTTCAAGGAGGCGCCGCTGGAAGCCAACATGCCGGTCATCCTCGGCATGCTGGGCATCTGGTATGCCAACTTCTGGGGCACCGATACCTACGGAATATTCCCCTACGATCAGCGCTTGCGTCTGCTGGTGCCGTTTCTGCAACAGCTCGACATGGAGTCGAACGGAAAAAATGCCAGCCGCGACAATCGCCTGGTCAATTACAACACCGGCCCCATCGTCTGGGGTGCGCCCGGCACCAACGGCCAGCATGCTTTCTTTGAATTGATCCATCAGGGCACCCGGCTGATTCCGACCGATTTTCTGGTGGCCGCCGTCAACCACACGCCGCTGGCCGATCAGCATGAATGGCTGCTGGCCAATTGCCTGGCGCAGACCGAAGCGCTGCTGAAAGGCAAATCGAAAGCCGTGATCGAAGCCGAGTTGATTGCCCAGGGCATGAGCCGACCGGCGGCCCGCGCGCTGGCGCCGCACAAGGTCTTTCCCGGCAACCGCCCCAGCAACACGCTGTTGTATCAGAAGCTCGATCCGCACACGCTGGGCATGCTGCTCGCACTGTATGAACACAAGGTGTTTGTGCAGGGCGTGATCTGGCGGATCAACAGCTTCGACCAGTGGGGGGTCGAACTCGGCAAGCAGCTGGCGCCGCCGATACGCGCCGCGCTGAGTTCGGTGCGGGCGATTGGCGAGCACGACGGCTCCACGCTGGGTCTGATCACCGACATTCGCCGCAGGCGTGGACTCAGTACCTGACGCGCACGCGTGACTGACTCCCCCCCCCCCGGCGACCATTGCGCTCGCCAACCCGGGCTTCTTCATCCTGCCGCCCATCCATCCAGCCCGAAAAACCACACTGCATGTGGACCGATCCATTCCAAAAAGAACTCGTGGCGCTAGAATGAACAGACCCCTATTGTTGTAAGCAACATGACTTCTGACGATCCCCTTCCAGCACGCATCATCGGTGGCGGCATCAATACGGTCGATTCCGACCAGCCTGTTGTGGTCACCCATATGCTGGGCATCGACAATCACAACCCGGTTCGGGAGGAGGCATTGCGCGCACGCTTCCTGACATTCGATCCCCTGTTCGACGCCGCTTCCAATCTGGTCGCTCATCAGCTGGTACTGCGTGGCCGAACCGCCGTAGCAGATGCCCCGCCTGAGCTTCGCCAAATGGAAGAGGACATGTTGCTGACCGGCCTGTATTCGCTGACCCAGGATGGATTGACCGGCAAGCTGCCCTTGCTGGTGCGGATCAGCGACGACATTCTGTTCAGTGAAGTGCCGCAACAACTGAACCACCGTCAGCTGATCTGGCTAGTGAGCATCAAGAATGAACGGCAACTGGCCCGCGCACTCGTTCTACAGGATGCCGGACTCAACTTTTGCCCTGCGTACAGCCCCAACAACAGCGTCGTCAAGGACAGCATTTCCGCCTGGCGATTCCTCGCCTGCCACGTCGATGACGCACCGCCCAAGGCAACTGCGCGCCTGATTGTAGAGGGGGTCCGGCATGCACAGAGTCAGTCAGGCTGGCCTGATCACGCCTGGTTCAAGGGCAGTTTTTTTTCCGGCGAAACCCAGCCTTCCGACAATACCCCGGAGCAGCTCATACAACTGGAATTACTGGCTATCGCATTGAGCCAGTCGACCAACACGCTCATTCAGTTTTTCCGCTTGAATCCGGACATGAGCCCACGCCTGCTTGCCATCGCCAACTCGCAAATTGGCGGGTTGAGCCGCCCAGCCGAGTCAGCCATGCATGCCCTCGTCATGCTGGGTCCGCAACGCGCCGGTCGCGTGGCCACCCTGCTGGCACTCACGGGCACCCATCCTGCCGAAGCAGCGCGCCATTACGCCGTAACCGCACTCACGCGGGCGCTGTTCATGGGGAAAATCACCCGTCTGGGGGCGCCTGCCGAAAACGCGGCCGCTGCTTTTGAAATCGGCCTGCTCTCCACCGCCACGCATGCGCTATCCATTTCGGAAGAAACCCTGATCCGTAAACTGCGGCTGTCGGCAACCACAGCGCGTGCCCTGAGTGCGCACCGCACGCCTGAAGGCACGATGCTGCAACTGGCACACGCCTGCGAAAACAATGACGGTGAGATCCTGGCGACGTTTGCACAACAATTGGGCGTGCCGCTGCATCAAATTTCCGTGGCCTATCTGGATGCCCTGATTGCAGCCTCCGCACTCGACGCAGCCCTGCATTGAAATCGGGCGCTTATTTCGGGCGCTTATCTGATTTAAGGAAAAACGGCCGCAGGCAGCGTAAAATGGCGGTTTTCCTGAACCGCCTGCTCCATGCGCCCTACCCTGGTTTTCGACATTGAAACCATTCCCGACTTGGCCGGGTTTGCCGCTGTCAACGGCATAGACGAATCATCGCTCCCGCAGGCTGAGCTCGCCGAAATGA
>NCIF01000154.1 GCA_002256785.1 Hydrogenophilales bacterium 17-61-9 | reverse complement strand
GGCCAGTTGTCGACTTCGGTGGTGGTCATCAGCTGGCCGCCCTGCTGCATGCCGGTGATGACGACGGGCGAGAGGTTGGCGCGCGCGGCGTACACGGCGGCGGAATAACCAGCGGGGCCGGAACCGAGAATAATGAGTTTGTGGTGGACGGTGCTCATGGAGTGGTCTCAGAAGGGTGGAAAGGATAAGTCGCTTATTCTAACCAATGTTGGCGGCAGCATTGCCTTGCTGCCAGCCCGGTAATCGATCCGGCACGGCTTTCATCTCGCGTCCGGATGCAATATCCGCGATAATTCAGGGCACAATTATTCGATAAGTTCCCATGGCGCGTCCCGCTTCCCGTCCGTCGACCCCATTGCCGCCCCGCATGCAGCGTTTGTTGCGTGAGGCCCGCGCGTTGCTGGTGGGGTTTACCGCGATTTTGCTGACCGCAATCCTGATCACCCACAACGTGGCGGACCCCAGTTTCAGTACCACCGGAGACGGCGGCGCGCTGCACAACCTGGGCGGCCGTTTTGGCGCATGGTTGTCGGACCTGATGCTGATGCTGTTCGGCGTGTCGGCCTGGTGGTGGGTGGCGCTGGCTGTGGCATACGTCATACGCACTTTTCGCCATCTCGACGAAGTGCCGCTGGCAAGCGGACGGCAGCAGCGCTGGATTCGGCTGGGTGGGTTCAGCCTGTTGCTGCTGGCGAGCACCGGCGTTGAATGGCTGCGTGCCTGGCATTGGACGGTGGCCCTGCCAGATGCCCATGGCGGCGTGCTGGGTTCAGGCGTCGGCAGCGTGGCAGGCGCGCTACTCGGGTTTACCGGCGGTTCGCTGGTGCTGCTGCTGCTGATGGCGGTGGGCTTCAGCCTGTTCACCGGCATGTCGTGGCTCGGCATGGCCGAGCGCACCGGCGAGGCGGTGGAAGCGGCGTACTGGAAAACAATCCAGAGCTGGCAGGCCTATCGCGACCGCAAGCTGGGCGAGGTGGCGCAGCAAAAACGCGAAGCCAAGGTCTCGGTGGAAAAGAAAAAAATGGTCGAGTCGCCCCCCATCCGCATCGAGCCGGTGGTGAAGGAAATACCGCAGTCGCAGCGCGCCGTCACCGAAAAACAGGCGCCGCTGTTCTCCGACATGCCCGATTCGCCTCTGCCGCCGCTGCATCTGCTCGACCCGGCGGATGAAGTGGTGGAAACCGCGAGCGCCGAGTCGCTGGCCTATACGTCGCTGATGATCGAACGCAAGCTCGCCGAATTCGGCGTCGAGGTCAAGGTGGTGTCGGCGTCGCCCGGTCCGGTGATCACGCGTTACGAAATCGAACCGGCAGTCGGGGTCAAAGGCAGCCAGATCGTCAATCTGTCGAAAGATCTGGCGCGCACCCTGTCGGTCATCAGCATCCGCGTGGTCGAAGCCATTCCCGGCAAGCACACCATGGGGCTGGAGATACCCAATCCCAAGCGGCAAATGGTGCGGCTGTCCGAGATTCTCGGCTCCCGGGCCTATCACGACAGCGCCAGCCCGCTGACCATCACGCTGGGCAAGGACATCGCGGGCAATCCGGTGGTGGCCGATCTGGGCAAGATGCCGCATCTGCTGGTGGCCGGCACCACCGGCTCGGGCAAGTCGGTCGGCGTCAACGCCATGATTCTGTCGCTGGTATACAAGGCGGACCCCAGTGCGGTGCGCATGATCATGGTCGACCCCAAGATGCTGGAACTGTCGATCTACGAAGGCATCCCGCATCTGCTGGCGCCGGTGGTCACCGACATGAAGCAGGCGGCCAGCGCGCTCAACTGGTGCGTGGGCGAAATGGAGCGGCGCTACAAGCTGTTGTCGGCGGTGGGCGTGCGCAACCTCGCCGGCTACAACCAGAAGGTGCGCGACGCCAAAAAGGCCGGCACGCCGCTGACGCATCCGTTCAGCCTGACGCCGGACAATCCCGAGCCGCTGGACACCCTGCCGATGATCGTGGTGATGATCGACGAACTTGCCGACCTGATGATGGTGGTCGGCAAGAAGGTCGAGGAACTGATCGCGCGGCTGGCGCAAAAGGCGCGCGCGGCCGGCATCCATTTGATACTCGCAACCCAGCGACCCTCGGTCGATGTCATCACCGGCCTGATCAAGGCCAATATCCCGACGCGAATTTCGTTCCAGGTATCGAGCAAGATCGACTCGCGCACCATACTCGATCAAATGGGCGCCGAGGCCTTGCTGGGGCAGGGCGACATGCTTTACCTGCCGCCCGGCACCGGGCTGCCGCAGCGGGTGCACGGCGCTTTCGTATCGGATAGCGAAGTGCACCGCGTGGTCGATTACCTGAAGTCGCTGGGCGAACCCGAATACATCGAAGGCATTCTCGAATCAGCAGAAGAGGGGGGCGAGGGCGGCGAATTCGGCGAGGCCAGCGCGGAAGCCGACCCGCTCTACGATCAGGCTGTGGCTTATGTATTGAAATCGCGCCGCGCGTCGATCTCGTCGGTGCAGCGCCAGCTGCGCATCGGCTACAACCGCGCCGCGCGCATGATCGAGGACATGGAGCGCGCCGGCCTGGTGTCGTCCCAGCAGAGCAATGGCAACCGTGAAGTATTGGCGCCTGGAGGCGACGCATGAATTTTTATGCATTAATCCCCGCTGCAGGCAGCGGTTCGCGCATGGGCGGGGCAGTTGAAAAGCAGTACATGCTGCTCAATTCGGTGCCGATGATCGCGCACGCGATGATGGTGCTGGCGCGTGAGCCACGCATCGCCAAACTGTTTATCGTGCTCTCGCCCACCGACAAGCGCTGGAACAACTATGAGTGGCAGGGCTGGGAAGAGCGCATCGAAGTGCTGCGCTGCGGCGGCAAGACGCGCGCCGAAACCGTATTGAATGGTCTCGAAGCGATGTCGACAGTTTGTGCCGCCGATGACTGGGTGCTGGTACACGATGCCGCACGGCCCTGTTTGCCCGATGAAATGCTGGACAAGCTGCTGACCGAAGTCTCTGATGATCCGGTCGGCGGCCTGCTCGCTGTGCCGGTGGCCGACACGCTCAAGCGTGCTTCGACCGACGCTTCATCCGGTGCGAGGGCAGAGGCCACCGTGCCGCGTGCAGGTTTGTGGCAGGCGCAAACGCCGCAAATGTTTCGTCACGGCAAACTGGTTGAAGCCCTGCGTGCCGCCGGCAGCGACATGACCGACGAAGCCTCGGCCATCGAACAACTCGGCCTGCAGCCCAAACTGGTCGAGTCCGACAGCCGCAATCTCAAGGTGACTTACCCGCAAGACATGGAACTGGCGAGCCTGATTCAGGGGAAGTTGAATGAGTGATCTGCGCGTCGGCCACGGCTTCGATGTGCATGCCTTCGCCGACAACCGTAAACTCATTATCGGTGGTGTCGACATTCCCTGCGAACTGGGCCTGGCCGGTCATTCCGACGCCGACGTGCTGCTGCACGCCATCTGCGACGCGCTACTGGGCGCTGCCGGGCTAGGCGATATCGGCCGCCATTTCCCCGATACCGATGCTGAATTTGCTGGCATCGACAGCCGTATTTTGCTGCGCCGGGTCGCCGAGCAATTGCAGCAACGCAACTGGCGCGTCGGCAACGTCGATGCCACCATCATCGCCCAGGCCCCCAAGATGGCGCCGCATATCGCGCGCATGACCGCGCATATCGCCGACGACCTCGGCATCGCCATCGACCGCGTCAACGTCAAGGCCACCACCACCGAGAAACTCGGCTTTACCGGCCGCGGCGAAGGCATTGCGGCGGAAGCGGTGTGCCTGATTGAGCGTGACTGAACCCACCGCGAACGAGTCCGACAGCCTGAGGCTATTCTTCGCCCTGTGGCCGGACGACGCCACCCGAACCGCCCTCAACCGCACCGGAAAATGGCTGCACCAGCACTGGGGCGGCCGTCGCATGCGCGCCGACTCATTGCATCTCACGCTGGCTTTTCTGGGCAGCACGCCAGTCGAACAACTGGAGCTGCTGCTTGGCTGTGCCGATCGCGTCCAGCCAAAAATCTTCGAACTCATCCTGGAGCAGCCCGGCTACTGGCGCCACAACCGCATCGGCTGGTTGGGTGCGACCCGGACATCGCCGCAGTATGTCGAACTGGCGAATGCCCTGAATGCGACCCTGACGTCGGCCGGGTTTGCCGTGGATGCCCGCCCGCACGTGCCGCACGTCACCCTGCTGCGCAACACGGCAGGCGGCGAGTTGCCCCATTGCGCGCCGGTGCGCTGGCCTATCAACGAGTTTGTGCTGGCGGCTTCGCGTACCGGGGCTGACGGGTCACATTACGATGTGATCAAACGTTGGGCGCTTGCTTGAACACCGCGAATCCAGCCTTGGCCGTTCTCTACCTTACTCTGAACGTTTCCTGATATGCCCGAATTCACTGATGATTTCAATGCACTGCTCGACGCGCGCTTTCCGATCATGGTCAGCGAAACCCATGAGGAGTCCCGTCTGCTGACGCGGGTAAGGGAAGTCTGCAACACGCGCGCTATCCCGCTGTTTGTCTGGAGCCTTGCAGACGGGCTCAAGCGCAGCACGGAACAGAGCGCGATCTACAACACCAGCGAATTCACCGATGCGCTCAAGCACGTGGATAGCACACCCCAGAACGGGCTGTATGTGTTTCTCGACGCCCATCCGTTTTTTGGCAATCCGCTGAACGTGCGCCTGGTGCGTGAAATCGCTTTCGATCACTACCGTCGCGACCGTACCTTGCTGTTCGTCAGTCCCAGTCTGGACCTGCCGCCTGAGCTCAGCCGCGTATCCGCGCGCCTTGCCCTGCATGGGATTTCTGCTGATCGCGTGCGCAGCCTGCTTAAAGAAGAACTTGATCGCTGGCAGCGCGATACGCAGCGCAGTCTGCGCATGGACCGCGATATCCTGCCTTTGCTGGTGCATCAGCTCGCCGGCATGGGCGAGGAAGAGGCGCAACGTCTGATTCGACAGGCCATCAGTGCGGATGGCGAACTCAATCTCGATGACGTCAAACGCATTGCACGGTTCAAACAGGAGCAGCAAGCCAGTGCACTGGAAATGGAACTCCCTGCAGTCACGCTTGCCGATGTCGGTGGGTTCGAGCGGTTCAAGACCTGGATCGGGCAGCGGCAGGCCGTATTCCAGAACCCTGCGCTCGCGCCCGGATTGCCCACACCTAAAGGCATACTTCTGCTCGGAGTGCAGGGTGCGGGCAAAAGCCTGGTTGCCAAAGCCGTGGCCGGCAGCTGGAAAGTGCCTTTGTTGCGGCTGGATTTTGCTGCGCTCTACAACAAATACATAGGCGAAACCGAAAAAAACCTGCGCCAGGCGCTGAATGAATCCATGCGCATGGCGCCGTGCGTGCTCTGGATGGATGAAATCGAAAAAGGCCTTTCCGGCGGCGATGCAGACGACGGCGTCTCGCAGCGTATCCTCGGCACCTTGCTTACCTGGATGAGCGAGCGCGACAACCCGGTGTTTGTCATGGCAACCGCCAATGACATCAGCAAGCTGCCCCCGGAACTCCTGCGGAAAGGCCGCTTCGACGAACTGTTTTTTGTTGATCTGCCATCGGCATCGGTGCGCGAAATCATTTTCAGGCTGAACTTGAAGAAACGTGGCCTCGATCCTGCCATCTTCCAGATGGGGCAATTGGTCGGGCTGAGCGAAGGCTTTTCGGGCGCTGAAATCGAGCAGGCCGTCGTCGCCGCGCAGTACGCTGCCCTGGCCGAAGGGCGCGCGCTTGCGCATCAGCACGTCGAACGCGAACTCGAACAAACGCGGCCGCTTTCCGTAATCCGCGCGGAAGATTTCGAACGCTTGCGCGCGTGGGCGCAACAGCGCTGCGTGATGGTGGACTGAAGCGGCGCAGGCTAAAATAATTCCACGCAACACGGTTTTCACTCGACACGCGTCCGCCCTTTCGGTTATGATCCGCCCCGCATTAGGCGCGTAGCTCAGCTGGTTAGAGCACCACCTTGACATGGTGGGGGTCGATGGTTCGAGTCCATTCGCGCCTA
>NCIF01000254.1 GCA_002256785.1 Hydrogenophilales bacterium 17-61-9 | reverse complement strand
GGGCAGCGGCAAAACCACGTTGCTGAATCACCTGGTGCGCACGCTCCCGCGCACCGCCATCCTGATGAACGAGTTCGGCGCTGTCGCGCTCGACCATCAACTGCTGCAAAAAATGGAAGGTCCGATGGCGTTGCTGTCGGGCGGCTGCGTCTGCTGCACGATTTCGGGCAGCCTGTCGCCGACACTGAAAAACCTGTGGATGGCGCGCCATAACGGCGACATCCCACCGTTCGAGCGCGTCATCATCGAAACCACCGGCATCGCCGACCCCACGCCGGTGCTCGACAACCTGCTGCACGACAACTGGGTGCGCGCGCGCTTCCGGCTCGACGGCGTGGTGACCATGGTTGACGCCGTATTCGGCATGGGCCAGCTCGACGCGCACCTCGAAGCCGTCAAGCAGGTGGCGGTGGCCGACCGCTTGCTGCTCACCAAGACCGATCTCGCTTCGCCTGAAATGCTGGCCGCGCTGCGCGCGCGGCTCGCCACGCTGAATCCGGCGGCCGATCTGATCACTGTGCTCCACGGCGAAGTCGACCCGGCTGCGGTCCAGAACCTGGGCCTGTGGAACGCCGAGACAAGAGCACTGGAACTGACGCGCTGGCTCAAGCCGCAACGCTACCTGCCCGCCCGCGCCGGCGCGCTGGGCGGCAAACCCACACTGCAAGACGCGCCCGCCGAATTGCACGACGCGCGCATCCAGTCGTTTTCGGTGGTGCTCGACGCGCCGCTGGATCGTTACGGCCTGCAATCGGCGCTGTCGATGCTGACCTCGTTTCGCGCCGAAAACCTGCTGCGCTTCAAGGCCATCGTCAACCTGCAGGGCGAGACGCAGCCGGTGGTGCTGCACGGCGTGCAGCACGTGCTGTATCCCGAGGTGAAGCTCGACGCCTGGCCGGACGACGACCACCGCAGCCGCTTCGTCTTCATCGTGCGCGATCTCGATCCCGCCTTCGTCGAGCAACTGCTGATCGACTTCAGTGGTGCCGCGAGCCGCCTGCCGGAGCCGCGCCTGTGAACCTGGGGCAAAAGCTCCTGGTCGGCGCGATTCGCGTCTACCAGCTGGCGCTGTCGCCCTGGCTCGGCCGCCAGTGCCGCTACCTGCCCACCTGCTCTGAATACGGCAAGGAGGCCATCGAAAAACATGGCGCATGGAAAGGCAGCTGGCTCGCCGCCAAGCGCATTGGCCGCTGCCGCCCGGGCTGCGATCATGGC
>NCIF01000006.1 GCA_002256785.1 Hydrogenophilales bacterium 17-61-9 | reverse complement strand
GCTCGCCGCCGAATTCAACAAGCCCGACCACGCCATCGTCGACCACCACACCTACGCATTCATGGGCGACGGCTGCATGATGGAGGGCATCTCGCACGAAGCCTGCGCGCTGGCCGGCACCTGGAAGCTGAACAAGCTGATCGCGTTCTGGGACGACAACGGCATTTCGATCGACGGCCATATCGAGCACTGGTACACCGACGACACCGCCAAGCGCTTTGAGGCGTATGGCTGGAATGTCATCGCAGGCGTGGATGGCCATGACGTGGTTGCGCTTGAAGCTGCGATTCAGCAAGCCAAAGCCAGCACCGACAAGCCCACCCTGATCTGTTGCAAAACCGTGATCGGCAAGGGCTCGCCCAACAAGGAAGGCACCCACGACGTGCATGGCGCGGCACTCGGCCACGATGAAATCGAAGCCACCCGCAAGCACATCGGCTGGAACCATCCCGCGTTCGAAGTGCCCGCCGACATCTACGCCGGCTGGGACGCCAAGACCCGCGGCCAGGGCCTGGAAACGCTGTGGAACAACAAGTTCGCCGAATATAAAAAGGCCTACCCGAAAGAGGCCGCCGAGTTCGAGCGCCGCATGAAGGGCGAGCTGCCCGCCAACTGGAAGGCGCACGTTGCCGACAAGCTGGCCGCGATCAACACCAAGGCCGAGACCGTCGCCACCCGCAAGGCCAGCCAGATCGCGATCAACGCGCTGGCGTCCGCGCTGCCCGAGTTCCTCGGCGGCTCGGCCGACCTCACCGGCTCCAACCTGACCAACTGGGAAGGCTGCCATCCGGTGCGTCACGGCAAGCCCGGCAACTACATCAGCTACGGCGTGCGCGAATTCGGCATGGCCGCGATCATGAACGGCATGGCGCTGCACGGCGGTCTCTTGCCGTTCGGCGGCACCTTCCTGATGTTTTCCGAGTACTCGCGCAACGCCATCCGCATGGCGGCATTGATGAAGCAGCGCGTGATCCACGTATTCACGCACGACTCCATCGGCCTCGGCGAGGACGGCCCGACCCACCAGCCGGTCGAGCAGACCGCCACCCTGCGCATGATCCCCAACATCGACGTCTGGCGTCCGTGCGACACCGTCGAGACCATGGTCGGCTGGGCGCACTCGGTCGAGCGCACCGACGGCCCCACCTGTCACATTCTGTCGCGCCAGAACCTGCCGTTCATGGCGCGCGACGAAGCGACGATTGCCAACATCGCCCGTGGCGGCTACGTGCTGCGTGACGCCGCCGGCGCCAAAGCGGTCATCATCGCCACCGGCTCCGAAGTCGAACTGGCCGTCAAGGCCCAGGAAGCACTGGCCGCGGAAGGCATCGCCGTTCGCGTGGTGTCGATGCCGTCGACCAACAGCTTCGACCGTCAGGACGCCGCCTACAAGGCCAGCGTGCTGCCCAAGGGGCTGCCGCGCGTTGCCGTTGAAGCCGGCGTCACCGACTTCTGGCGCAAGTACGTGGGCCTGGAAGGCGCTGTGGTCGGTATCGACAGCTTCGGCGAATCCGCCCCGGCGCCCGCACTGTACAAGCACTTCGGCATCACCACCGAGGCCGTCGCGGCCGCGGTCAAGGGCGTTCTGTAATTCAGGGGCCAGGGGTCGGGATTCAGGGGTCAGGGAACGAGCGGCCGGAGGCCGCGCCTTTCCAAAAGTGCGGACGCAGTCCGCTCACCTCCCTGAATCCTGATCCCTGAATCCTGACCCCTAAAAAGATTTTCAACCTCACTGGAGACTGACACATGGCAATCAAAGTTGGTATTAACGGTTTTGGCCGCATCGGCCGTATGGCATTCCGCGCTATCGCCAAGGATTTCCCGGAAATCGAAGTCGTCGCGATCAACGATCTGCTCGACCCCGATTACCTGGCCTACATGCTCAAATACGACTCGGTCCACGGCCGTTTCAATGGCGAGGTGTCGGTAAGCGGCAGCAATCTGGTCGTCAACGGCAAGACCGTTCGCCTGACCGCCGAGCGCGACCCCGCCAATCTGAAGTGGAACGAAGCGGGCGCCGACATCGTGATCGAATGCACCGGCTTTTTCCTCGACGACGAAACCTGTCAGAAGCACATTGCCGCCGGCGCGAAAAAAGTGGTGATGAGCGCACCGTCCAAGGACGCGACGCCGATGTTCGTATATGGCGTCAACCACGAAACCTATGCCGGCCAGGCCATCGTGTCTGCCGCGTCCTGCACCACCAACTGCCTGGCGCCGATCGCCAAGGTGCTGAACGACAACTGGGGCCTCAAGCGCGGCCTGATGACCACGGTGCACGCAGCCACCGCCACCCAGAAAACCGTCGACGGTCCGTCGATGAAAGACTGGCGCGGCGGCCGCGGCATTCTGGAAAACATCATTCCGTCCTCCACCGGCGCGGCTAAAGCGGTGGGCGTGGTGTTGCCCGCACTGAAAGGCAAGCTGACCGGCATGGCGTTCCGCGTGCCGACCTCCGACGTGTCGGTGGTCGACCTGACCTGCGAACTCGACAAGCCCGCAACCTACGCAGAAATCTGCGCAGCGATGAAGGCCGCGTCCGAAGGCGCGATGAAGGGCACCCTGGCCTACACCGACGAGAAAGTGGTTTCCACCGACTTCCGTGGCATCAGCGCGTCGTCCATTTTCGATTCCGAAGCCGGCATCGCACTGGACACCACCTTCGTCAAAGTCGTGTCGTGGTACGACAACGAGTATGGCTACACCTGTAACATGCTGCGCTTCGTCAAGCACGTGGCGAAGTGAGGGGTCAGGATCCAGGGATCGGGATTCAGGGAATGAGCGGGCGAAGCCCGCGTTGAATCAGGGGCGCGGCCTTCGGCCGCACATCCCCTGCCCCCTGAATCCCGACCTCTGGCCCCTACCGCAGTGAGCCTTAAGGTCTGGCGCGGCCAACTCCGCGCCAACCCTTAAAACTTACCTCTGGAGAACTACATGGCTTTTATTCGCGTTACCGATCTCGATCTGGCTGGCAAGCGCGTCTTCATCCGCGCCGACATGAACGTACCGGTCAAGGACGGCAAGGTCACTTCCGACGCCCGTATCACCGCATCGATGCGCACCATCGAGCACTGCCTCAAGGCCGGCGCCAAGGTCATGGTCACCTCGCACCTCGGCCGTCCCACCGAAGGCGAGTTCAAGGAAGCGGATTCGCTGAAGCCCGTGGTCGACGTGATCGCGCAGAAACTCGGCAAGAACATCCGCCTGATCCGCGAATGGACCGAGGGCGGCTTCGACGTCGCCAACGGCGAGCTGGTGGTGCTGGAAAACTGCCGCGTCAACGCCGGCGAGAAAAAGAACGTCGACGAAACCGCCAAAAAATACGCTGCGCTGTGCGACGTTTTCGTGATGGACGCGTTCGGCACCGCGCATCGCGCCGAAGCCTCGACCCACGGCATCGCCAAGTTCGCGCCGACCGCTGCGGCCGGCATCCTGCTGACCGAAGAACTCGACGCGCTCGACAAGGCGCTGGCCAATCCGGCGCGCCCGATGGTCGCCATCGTCGGCGGCAGCAAGGTGTCCACCAAGCTGACCGTGCTGGAAGCGCTGGCCGAGAAGTGCGAGCAACTGGTGGTCGGCGGCGGCATCGCCAACACCTTCCTCAAGGCGACCGGCCACAATGTCGGCAAGTCGCTGTGCGAAGACGACCTGGTGCCGACCGCGCAGGCGCTGATCGAGAAGATGACCGCGCGTGGCGCCACCATTCCGATTGCCGTCGATGTGGTGTGCGGCAAGAAATTCGACGCCAACGAACCCGCGGTACTGAAGGATGCGGGCGAGGTGGAAGACGACGACATGATTTTCGACATCGGCCCGAAGAGCGCGCAGGAACTCGCCGACATCATCATGAAGGCCGGCACCGTGGTGTGGAACGGCCCGGTCGGCGTGTTCGAATTCGACCAGTTCGGCGAAGGCACCCGGACCATCGCCATGGCCATCGCCAACACCAACGCCTTCACCCTGGCCGGCGGCGGCGACACCATCGCCGCGATCCAGAAATACGACATCTACGACAAGGTGAGCTACATTTCCACCGCGGGTGGCGCTTTCCTTGAATACCTCGAAGGCAAAGTGTTGCCCGCCGTGGCAATTCTGGAGGAGCGCGCGAAGGGCTAACCCCTTCACTGAAAAGCCCGAGGGGTGCATTGCGCCCCTCGGGCTTTTCCGCTTCTTCCCCTAACTTACTCGCGCACACAAACATGATTCGTAGAACCAAAATCGTCGCCACCCTCGGCCCCTCCTGCTCCGATCCCAAAACGCTGGATCGCATGATGGAGGCCGGGCTGGATGTGGTGCGCCTGAACTTTTCCCATGGCGTGGCGCAGGACCATATCGATCGCGCCGAACTGGTGCGTTCGCTGGCCCGCACCCGCGGCCGCGCCGTGGGCGTACTGGTCGACCTGCAAGGCCCCAAAATCCGCATTGGCAAGTTCAAGGATGGCAAGATCACGCTGGCCAAAGGCGATACCTTTATTCTCGACGCGGCGTGTCCGCTGGGCGACCAGAACCGCGTGGGCCTGGATTACAAGGATCTGCCCAATGATGTGAGCCGGGGCGTGACGCTGTTGCTGGATGACGGCCGGATCGAATTCTGGGTTGAAGAAGTCAAGGGCACGGAAATTATCTGCACCGTGGTGCAGGGCGGCGCGCTGTCCAACAACAAGGGCATCAACCGCAAGGGCGGCGGCCTGTCGGCTTCGGCGCTGACGGAAAAGGACATCGAAGACATCAAGACCGCAGTCGCCCTGAAAGCGGACTATCTGGCGGTGTCATTTCCGCGCTCCGGCGCCGACATGCACCAGGCGCGCGAGCTGTTGCGCGCGGCCGGCGGCAAGTGCCAGCTCATCGCCAAGATCGAGCGCACCGAAGCGATCGAAAACCTGGAAGAAATTCTCGAAGCCTCGGACGCCATCATGGTGGCGCGCGGCGACCTCGGCGTGGAAGTCGGCGATGCGGCCGTCCCGGGCCTGCAAAAGCGCATGATCCGCATGGCGCTGGAGCGCAACAAGGTGGTGATTACCGCGACCCAGATGATGGAGTCGATGATCTCCAGCCCGATTCCGACCCGCGCCGAAGTGTCGGACGTCGCCAACGCCGTGCTCGACGGCACCGATGCGGTCATGCTCTCGGCCGAAACGGCGGCGGGCCAGTTTCCGGTCGAGGCGATACAGGCAATGGACCGCGTCTGCCTGGAAGCCGAAAAGGAAGCCGACAACGTATTTTCCGGCGCCCGTCTCGACCACAGCTTTTTGCGCCCCGACGAAGCCATTGCGATGTCGGCGGTGTTCACTTCGGTGCACCTCAACATCAAGGCGATTGCCTCGCTGACCGAGTCCGGCAACACCTGCCTGTGGATGAGCCGGCTGTCGACCCGGGTGCCGATCTACGCCTTGACACCGCAGGTCGAAACCCGTAGAAAAGTCACTCTTTTCCGCGGCGTTTACCCGATCAACCTGAAAACCGCCAGCAAGGAGCGCGACGCGCTGCTGGCCGAGGCCGAAGAAGAGTTGCGGCGGCGCGGCGCGGTACGCGATGGCGACCTGATCCTGCTGACCATCGGCGAGCCCATCGGCCAGTCGGGCGGCACCAACACCATGAAAATCGTCCGCGTCGGCGGCTCGAAAAAATCCTGATTTTTGTATAAGCATTGGCTGCACATTTTTAACCTAGGAGACTGTAAATGGCCCTGATATCCCTTCGTCAATTGCTCGACCATGCCGCTGAAAACAGCTATGGCCTGCCCGCGTTCAACGTCAACAACATGGAGCAGGTCAAAGCCATCATGGAAGCCGCAGCAGCGGTGGATTCCCCGGTGATTCTGCAAGGTTCCGCCGGCGCCCGTTCCTATGCCGGCGAGCCCTTCCTGCGTCACCTGATTCTGGCTGCGATCGAAATGTATCCGCAGATTCCCGTCTGTATGCACCAGGATCATGGCGCGACGCCTGACATCTGCTTCCGCTCCATCCAGTCGGGCTTCAGCTCGGTGATGATGGACGGTTCCCTGCTGGCCGACGGCAAAACCCCCGCCACCTACGAATACAACGTCGCCACCACCGCCAAAGTGGTCGAGATGGCGCACGCAGTCGGCGTGTCCGTCGAAGGCGAGCTGGGTTGCCTGGGTTCGCTCGAAACCGGCATGGCCGGCGAAGAAGACGGTCACGGCGCCGAAGGCGCGCTGGACCACAGCCAGTTGCTGACCGACCCCGACGAAGCCGCCGACTTCGTCAAGAAAACCCGCGTCGACGCCCTGGCGATTGCCATCGGCACCTCGCACGGCGCCTACAAGTTCACCCGTCCGCCCACCGGCGACATCCTGGCGATCGATCGCGTCAAGGCGATTCACGCCCGCATCCCCAACACCCACCTGGTGATGCACGGCTCGTCTTCGGTGCCGCAGGACTGGCTGGCCATCATCAACAGTTTCGGCGGCGACATGGGCGAAACCTATGGCGTGCCGGTGTCCGAAATCGTCGAAGGCATCAAGCACGGCGTTCGCAAGGTCAACATCGACACCGACCTGCGTATGGCATCCACCGGTGCGATCCGCAAGCATCTGGCCGAGAACACGTCAAACTTCGACCCGCGCAAGTTCCTCAAAGAAGCGACCAAGGGCATGACCGACATCTGCCGCAACCGCTACGAAGCCTTCGGCGCCGCCGGCATGGCCAGCAAAATTACCAAGGTTTATAACCTCGAAGAAATGTACAAGCGTTACGACAAGGGCGATCTGGACCCCAAGGTCAACTGATCGCAGGCCTGTATATCAAAGCAGGCCTGGACGTGAAAAGGGGGACGCTGAGGCGTCCCCCTTTTTTGTCCATCCGCACCGCAAATGAAAGCGAGTCCCGTTGTGGCAACGGAATCTGATGCGAATGTCGTTTGTCTGTCGAGCTTGCAAAGCGTAGTGAAGCACGTCCGGCTGGATTCGATTCGAACGCCAGGAGTAATCATCACGTCCGTACAATGTTCAGCCTTTGCTGCCGGCGGGCTTCCTCTCGCGGTGGGTCGGCAATCCGGCAGTTTGCAGACGGTCGCGGTGTTGAGCCGTCGAACGTCAGCTTCGGCGGCCAGCGAACGCTCACTTTCGCCTCAGTGCAGTCATCGGGAATTCGCGGTTTGTGCACTTTATTCTTCAGGGGGCCAGAAAGAAGGAGCTTGCTACAGAAATAAATATATTCTATTCTTTCCATAGAGCTGAAAGGGGGCGGAACATGGTTGCTGCGATACAGGCCGGACATAAGCCCGATCCAGGCGTCGTACTCGGAAAGGCGCTAACCCGGGCAGCGGATCGACTGGGCCTGTCCAAGGCGCTTTTGGCGAGGATTATTGGCGTCAGCCCTTCGACCGTGACGCGCATCTACGACGGCAGATACCTTTTGGATCAAGGCCGCAAAGAGTGGGACTTCGCCCTCTTGCTCGTGCGCGTGTTCCGGTCCCTCGACTCTATCGTCGGCAACGAAGGAACCGCACAGAAGTGGCTCCGAAGTCAGAACCAGGCGCTAAACGGCCGTCCGATCGAATTGATAACCAACACGGAAGGGTTGGTGCGGGTTGTCCACTATCTGGACGCCTCACGCGGTCTCGTCTGAGGCGTCCCGCTTCCGGGCGGCGATCTGGCGCATGGTCGAGGCCCAGCACATTGCGTCGACCATGAAGATCGTCGACTCCAAAGACGAGCAAGACGTCCTTGAAAGCTTGCTCGAGGGAAGCAAACCGCCTCTGCCGGCGGGTATCGAAGACCTCGACTACTTGCTGGCGACGCCATTCCGCTACGATCCACGACGCCATGGTTCGCGCTTCCGCGCCGATACCGACCCCGGCGTCTATTACGGTGCCGAGTCAGTCAGGACGGCTGGGGCGGAACTTGGATACTGGCGCTGGCGATTCCTGAAGGATGCGGTCGAACTCGACCGGGTTGAGCCCGTGGCGCATACGGCATTCAGCGTTGATATCAGCACAACGGCGATCGACCTCCGCCAGCCACCTTTCGACCAGGACAGGGCGGTGTGGGCCCACCCGGCTGACTATGCAGGCACGCAGGCCTTGGCACGCGCGGGTCGAGAAGCCGGTATCGGTGCGATCGTCTATGAGTCGGTAAGGGACCCGGAACCTGCCTGGTGCCTTGCACTGCTGCAACCATCGGGCTTTGCGATGAAACGTCCCCATCCCGAGTCACAGACGTGGTGGCTGGCAGTCAACCAGACGGAAGTGATATGGCGCCGAGATCGCGAATCGATGACTTTTTATGCGGCAAATTGGTAGCCACGACAGTTGAGCGAGCGCCGTTTTCGATACCATCCAAAGTCGCCGGAATCTGCACAGAACGAGCAGTCGTGCTGTAGACACGACAGTCGGATCATCGGACTTGGCAGTCAAATGATGCCCGCTTTGATATAGTCTGCAATCGGCATAAAGCTGTTCTTCAGAGTTAGCTTTCAGCTTGGGTAATGGCGGGATGCTCCGTTCTCACTCTGTTCCAATAAAAAGATCGACAGACAAAAAAGGGCTTAGGGCTGGTGGCAAGCAATAACGGTAAAGACAAATCTCTCGAGTCCTGGATCTGGGATGCCGCGTGTTCCATCCGTGGTGCCAAGGACGCGCCGAAATACAAGGACTACATCCTCCCCCTCATCTTCACCAAGCGCCTGTGCGACGTTTTCGACGACGAGCTGAACCGCATCGCCGCCGAGGTCGGCTCGCGCAAGAAGGCCTTCCAGCTCGCCAGGGCCGACCACAAGCTCGTCCGCTTTTACCTTCCTCTGGTGCCGGACGATCCCGAGCAGCCCGTCTGGTCCGTCATCCGCAAGCTCTCCGACAAGATCGGCGAAGGCGTCACCACCCACATGCGGGCCATCGCCCGGGAAAACCCGCTCCTGCAGGGCATCATCGACCGCGTCGATTTCAACGCCACCACCCACGGCCAGCGCGATCTCGACGACGACCGCCTCTCCAACCTCATCGAGGCCATCAGCACCAAGCGCCTCGGGCTTGAGGACGTCGAGGCCGACATCATCGGCAAGAGCTACGAATACCTCATCCGCAAGTTCGCCGAGGGCGGCGGCCAGAGCGCCGGCGAGTTCTACACCCCGCCCGAGGTTGGCACCATCATGTCCCGCGTTCTCCAGCCCGAGCCCGGCATGGAAATCTACGACCCCACCTGCGGCTCCGGCGGCCTGCTGATCAAGTGCGAGATCGCGATGGAAGAGGCGGCAAAGGGCAAAAAGCGCACCGTCGCCCCCCTCAAGCTCTACGGCCAGGAATACATCGCCGAGACCTGGGCCATGGCCAACATGAACATGATCATCCATGACATGGAGGGCCAGATCGAGATCGGCGACACCTTCAAGAACCCCAAATTCCGGAGCAAAGGCAAGCTCCGCACCTTCGACCGCGTCGTTGCCAATCCCATGTGGAACCAGGACTGGTTCACCGAGGCCGACTACGACAACGACGAACTCGACCGCTTCCCCGCCGGGGCCGGCTTCCCCGGCAAATCCTCCGCCGACTGGGGCTGGGTCCAGCACATGCACGCCAGCCTCAATGACCAAGGCCGCGCCGCCGTCGTCCTCGACACCGGCGCCGCCTCCCGCGGCTCGGGCAATGCCGGCACCAACAAGGAAAAAACCGTCCGCCAGTGGTTCGTCGACCACGACCTCATCGAGAGCGTGCTCTACCTGCCGGAAAACCTGTTCTACAACACCACCGCCCCCGGCATCGTGCTGTTCCTGAACAAGGCCAAGCCGAAGGATCGCAAGGACAAGGTCTTGCTCGTCAACGCATCCCAGGTTTTCGAAAAGGGCGACCCCAAGAACTTCATCCCCGACGGCGGTATCCAGCGCATCGCCGACACCCTCATCGGGTGGAAGGAAGAGGAAAAACTCAGCCGCATCGTCGATCACGCCGAGCTGAAGAAAAACGACTACAACATTTCCCCCAGCCGCTACATCCACACCAGCGACGCCGAAACCTACCGGCCCATCGCGGAAATCGTCGAGGAACTGAAGGCCATCGAAGCCGAGGCACGGGAAACGGACGAGGCCCTGCGAAAGATTATCGAGCAACTGGGGGGGGGCAAATGAGCAACGAACCCACAGGCAATCTGGTCATTTACCAGACCGAGGATGGCCGGGCCCGGATCGAATGTCGGCTGATAGATGCGACCGTCTGGCTGTCGCAGGCGCTCATGGGAGAGCTGTTCGACCGGTCGAAGAAAACCATCAGCGAACACCTCCAGAACATCTTCGAGGAAGGCGAACTCGACCAAGACTCAGTTGTCCGGAATTCCCGGACAACTGCCACCGACGGCAAATCCTACGACGTGGCCTACTACAATCTAGAAGCCATTCTGGCTGTCGGGTTCCGGGTCAAATCGCCCCGTGGCACCCAATTCCGTCGCTGGGCCAATACCCAACTTCGCGAGCTGATCGTCAAAGGTTTCGTCATGGACGACGAGCGCCTCAAGAACCCCGGCGGCTGGGACTACTTCGACGAACTCCTCGCCCGCATCCGGGAAATCCGGGCGTCGGAAAAGCGCTTCTACCAGAAGGTGCGCGACCTCTTCGCCCTCAGCAGCGACTACCAGGCCCGCGAAAAAGAAACCTCGCTCTTCTTCGCCGAAGTGCAGAACAAACTCCTCTACGCCGCCACCCGCCAGACCGCCGCCGAGCTCATCGTCGCCCGCGCCGATCCGGGCCAGCCCAACATGGCGCTCACCACCTGGAGTGGCTCCCGCGTTCGCAAGCAGGACATCATCATAGCCAAGAACTACCTCAGCGAAGACGAAGTCGATACCCTCAACCGCCTTGTCGTCATCTTCCTCGAACAGGCCGAGCTGCGCGCCAAACAAAAAAAAGACCTCACCCTCGAATTCTGGCGCAGCAGCGTGGACCGCATGCTCGCTTCCAACGACCAGCCCCTGCTCGACGGCCCCGGCTCCGTCAGCCACGAGTCGATGAAAACCATCGCCACCGAACGCTATGAAGAATTCGACACCAAACGCCGGCAGCAGGAAGCCATCGCCGCCGATGCCGAGGATTTGAAGGCGATCGAGGATCTGGAAAATGACCTCAAGCGGAAAGGCGGCAGGGCGTGATGGACGGTAAACCATATCCGCTTCCCGAGAGGTGGGCGGAATCGTCCATTGGGAAAGTCGTCGTCAGAACCAAGCAGCGCGATCCGCGAAAGAACCCCGACGAGGTGTTTCACTACGTCGATGTTTCGGCTGTCTCCAACACGTCTTTCAAGATCACCGGCGCGGCTCCCACACTTGGATCTGAAGCGCCAAGCCGAGCCAGAAAAGCGATTGAAACCGACGATGTTCTGTTTGCGACGGTTCGCCCGACTCTCAAACGAATTGCGCTGGTTCCATCAGCGCTCGACGGTGCGATTGCCAGCACCGGATATTGCGTACTGCGTTGCGATAAGACGAAGGCAGAGCCGCAATTCCTCTACTCATTTTTGATTACTGATCACTTCAATGCACGGATGGCCGGATTGGAACGGGGCGCAAGCTATCCGGCGGTTCGAGACTCAGACGTAACAGCGTCCTGGTTCCCGCTCCCCCCGCTCCCCGAGCAGAAGAAGATCGCACACATCCTTTCGACGGTGCAGCGGGCCATCGAAGCGCAGGAGCGGATCATTCAGACCACCACCGAGCTGAAAAAGGCCCTCATGCACAAACTCTTCACCGAAGGCCTTCGCAACGAACCCCAAAAACAAACCGAAATCGGCACCGTGCCCGAAAGCTGGGAGGTGGTGGAGTTGGGAACTCTATTCGAGAAGCAGCCCCAGAACGGAATCTATAAGCACAAGCGCGACTACGGCTCAGGCACTCAGATTTTGCGTATCGACGACTTCAGCAACGACGGCGATGTCGTCACCCGAGCCGGAAATCTTGTCACGTTAGATCGCAGCGGAATCGAAACCTATGGGCTGGAATCCGGCGACATCGTCATCAATCGAGTGAACAGTCTTTCCCATTTGGGTAAGACGGCCCTGATCGGAGAAATCGGCGACGAGATGGTCTTTGAGTCCAACATGATGCGGTTCTCGGTCGACGAATCGCAGGTTCTGAAGAAATACGTGTTCAAGTTCCTAAACTCGCCGCTGACCAAGAAGCAGATCATCGGAACTGCGAAGCGGGCGGTTGCTCAGTCGAGCATCAACCAGGGCGACGTAAAATCGATCATCGTTCCCAAGCCATCGCTTGAAGAACAGGGTGAGATTGTCGCTGCACTTGACGCTACCGAAGCGAAGATAGCCCACTCGACCGATAAAGCGGCAGTTCTCCGAGACCTCTTCCGCACCCTCATTCACGAACTGATGACCGCGAAGACCCGCGTTCACGAACCTAAGATGCCATGCTGAGATTCCTCCCAAAACTCCTATTGGTGACCACTGCGTTTGCACCGGTGATGGTGACGTTCGCCGTCGTTTTTTGGTTTGACAGCCAACGAAGTCTAGCGCTGGGCCTTCTCGCAGGTGCCGTGCTCGCGGTGATCGCTTGTGTGACGGTAATTAAGCTGGCAGCAACGCAGCTCTCCAAAAACGCCGTTGTGATCAAGTCGATCAAACCCGCAGACAAGGAGATTGTCGGATTTGTTTTGGCCTATCTCTTGCCGTTGGCGCGGGGGAGTCAGTTCGACGGTGTTCCCATGTTCGTCGTTTTGGGGGTCTTCTTCCTCGTGGTGATGACGTCGAATGCCTACCACACCAATCCTCTACTGGGGCTGATCGGTTACCATTTTTACGAGGTCACCATCGAGGACGTTGGATACACGCTCCTGTCTCGGCGAAACCTCCACAATACCAAGGCAATCAAGTTCGTGGTCAGCCTCACCGACTACATGCTTCTCGATGTAACCAAACTAAAATGAATCCCATCCTTTTAACGAAAGACGAAGAGAGCCCATTCCTGCGGCTTGACCTAGACCAAGCCGCCGCTTCAGGTGCTCGTGACTTGTTTCTGGCTGCGGCCGAATCCTTTGGTCGAGGCGTTGAGGAAGTCGTTGAATTCGATCCGGGCTACAAGCTGCACGACGATGAATGCTTCGAAATTCATGATTTCCCGATTTCTGATGAACTTATCGGGTTCTGTCGGCAACCGCTCTCCGCTGAACGAGTTGATTCGTCGGACTTTGCGGACCTTCCGATCAACGGAATCGTGGGATACGATTTCTCTGCCGGTCAGAGAAAGCTTTACTTCCAAAACTTTGATTCCCGTCGAGTTCTGATTCCAGGGCGGAGATTTGCAGTATTGCCGATGGCAGATGCGTCAACCTTCAAACAGCTGACCGAGCCAGTTCTGCTTTTGGACGCCAATATCACTGCAGTGTGGGATAACGGAAATTTGAGATTCAAGAGTTTCCACTTGGCAAAACAGCTCTTCGATCTTTCCGCCTATTTCACCGAGGCAACCGACGAACAGATCGCTCAGTTTGTGACTCACACTCGGCTCCAGTGTGTTGACTCGGCACGGTTTGTCGGAGCTTGCAACACATGGAGCAGGACCAAAATTGCATTGATACTACGTGGTGGGATACTCGACCACGCAACTGGCGACATGATTCGAGATGCGGCTGCATCGGTCGAATATGAAGTTCAGATGGTAGAGGATCGGATCGTCCTACCGGAAGAGAAAAGTGAGCTTCGCTCCCTTCTACAATTTCTCGACGAAGACATCTACAGAGGCCCGATTTCGCGGCGGAGGCTTCTGTCGAGCGGCAAACGCCAACTTGAATAGAAATGCCCACCTCCGGAGAACACCACGTTGCGGGAATTCAACCCGCGCTACGCCGAGGCCGAGGGCGCTTTGCTCAGGCACTTCTGCCATCTCCGGCAACCGGGGCGAGCTCATTAATAATTCGAACCATGTCGCAATATATTGCGACTATAAACAATAAAAACTATTATCTCGCAAATAATTACGACTTGACCAAAGCAAGCTGCTAAGATATATATCGCAATAACTGACGACATATAGCAGTTTAACGGGCATATTCGCAATAGTTAACGACTATGAAAATCACCGGTCTACTCACAGATGATGCCGTGCTCGCCGAACTGGGCGCACGGATTGCCTGTCGTCGGCTTGAATTGCAGCTGACCCAGGCGGCTGTGGCCGAACAGGCGGGAATCGCCAAGCGCACCCTCGAGCGGATGGAGGCCGGGCAAACGTCGCAGTTGGCGACCCTGGTTCGTGTGCTGCGGGTGCTGGACGCCGCCTCCGGGCTGGACAGCCTGATACCGGAGTCCGGGCCTCGACCGATGGATTTGTTGAAGCGCAAGGGCAAGGTCCGGCAACGGGCGTCGGGGCGCCGGGCTGAGAAGGAACCTGCCAAACCATGGCGCTGGGATGAGAAGCCATGAGCACGCTTGCCGAAGTCAGGCTGTGGGGCAAAACCATCGGCGCTGTCTCGCTACCGGATGGGGAGGAATTCGCCAGCTTTGAATACGATGCGGCATTCGCGCAAAGCGGCATTCAGGTCGCGCCGATTGTGATGCCGCTTTCGCGGCGCGTGCACCGCTTCCCCGAGCTATCCCGCCCAACTTTTTTCGGGTTGCCCGGCCTGCTGGCCGACTCGCTGCCCGACAGATTCGGCAACGCGCTGATCGATGCCTGGCTGGCATCGCAGGGGCGGCAAACGAATTCCTTCAACGCGGTTGAGCGGCTTTGCTATACCGGTGAACGCGGCATGGGTGCGCTGGAATTTGCCCCCGCCATCGGCCCCAGGGCGAAGCAGACCACACACATCGAAGTCGGCAAGCTGGTTGAGCTTGCATCGGAGGTGTTGACCCACCGGAACAATCTGCAGGCGTCTTTTGCGGCTGAAGGCAGCGAAGATGCGCTGAGGGATATTCTGCGCGTGGGCACCTCCGCCGGTGGCGCGCGGGCGAAAGCGGTGATCGCATGGAACCCGAAAACCAATGAAGTGCGCTCCGGCCAGGTCAAGGCCGGCAAGGGGTTTGAATACTGGCTGCTGAAATTTGACGGCGTTAGTGGCAACAAGGACAAGGAACTGGAAGACCCGAAAGGCTACGGGGTGATCGAGTATGCGTATTACCTGATGGCGCTCGACTGTGGCATTGATATCAGTGAATGCCGGCTGTTCAAAGAGAATGGCCGGTCGCATTTCATGACGCGCCGCTTTGATCGGCTGGCTACCGGCGAAAAACTTCATGTGCAGTCGCTGTGCGCCCTGGCGCACTACGATTTCAATATGGCAGGTGCGTACAGCTACGAGCAGGCCTTGCTGGTGATGCGGCAACTGCAGTTGCCCATGCAGGCCATCGAGCAACTGTTTCGGCGCATGGTGTTCAACATCGTGGCCCGCAATCAGGATGACCACGTGAAGAATATCGCCTTCCTGATGAATCAATCCGGCGAGTGGTCGCTATCGCCGGCCTTTGATATGACCTACAGCTTTAATCCTGCGGGTGCGTGGACGGCGAGCCATCAGATGACGATGAATGGAAAACGCGACAATTTCACGATGGAGGACTTCAATGCCTGCGCAAAGACGGCGTCGATGAAGCGGGGGCGCGCCGCGAAAATCCTTGCCGATGTGCAGGCGACGGTATCGAAATGGAGATCGTTTGCAGAAACGGCCGGCGTGCCTGATGGCGTGCGCGAAAAAATCCAGCGCACGTTAAATCTGAAACCCTATTCATGAGGCCCTATTTATGAAACCGGGCGAGCACAAAACCGTCCAGGCGCGGATCCTCGGCTATGCCGAGGCCATCGGCTGGACGCTTGTGTCGCGCGAGGAAGCCGAGCAGCGGCGCGGGTTTGATCCGGACGTGCCGCCCGCTGAGCGCGCCAAGAACCGTTCGCTCTTCTTCGACGACCTGCTCGACGCCAAGGTGCGGGAATTCAACCCGCGCTACGCCGAGGCCGAAGGCGCCCTGCTCGGGCAGTTCCGGCATCTGCACACCGACATCTACGGCAACCGGGAATTCGTCGACCACCTGCGCAACCGGGGCAAGTTCTTCGACCATGAGGAAAAGCGCGAGCGCGACCTGATCCTGATCGATTACGACGATCCGGCGCGCAATGTTTTTGAGGTCACCGAGGAGTGGGCCTTTCACAACGGCCACTACGGCACGCGGGAGGATGTCGTCTTTCTCATCAACGGCATCCCGGTGCTAGTGATCGAGTGCAAGAACGCCAACAAGGACGAGGCGATTGCCCTGGGGGTGGACCAGATCCGCCGCTACCACCGCGAGACGCCCGAGCTGTTCGTTTCGCAGCAGCTTTTCACCGCCACCGACGCCATCGGCTTTGCCTATGGGGTGAGCTGGAACACGGTGCGGCGGAATATTTTCAACTGGAAGGACGAAGAGGTCGGCAAGCTGGAGGCCAAGGTGAAAAGCTTCTGCGCCATACCGCAGGTGCTGGCCTTCCTGAAGGACTACATCGTCTTTGCCGAGAAGGACGAGGAGCTCAACAAATACATCCTGCGCCAGCACCAGACCGGCGCGGTGGAGGTAGCTGTCAGCCGCGCACTCGACCCCAAGCGCACCCGCGGACTCGTCTGGCACACCCAGGGCAGCGGCAAGACCTTCACCATGATCAAGGCGGCGGAGCGGCTCTTCCGCGCACCCGAGGCGGACAAGCCGACCGTCCTGCTGATGATCGACCGCAACGAGCTGGAAGACCAGATGCTCAAGAACCTCGCCGCGCTCGGTCTGGGCAATCTGGAGCACGCCAGCAGCATCGCCCGGCTCAATCAGCTCCTGCGCGATGACTACCGAGGCATCATCGTGACGATGATCCACAAGTTCCGCGACATGCCGGCGGACTTGAACAAGCGCTCGAACATCTACGTCCTGATCGATGAAGCCCACCGCACCACCGGCGGCGATCTCGGCAATTTCCTGATGGCCGGCCTGCCGAACGCGACCTTCATCGGCTTCACCGGCACCCCGGTGGACAAGACCGTTTTCGGCAAGGGCACCTTCAAGACCTTCGGCTGCGAAGATGACCAGGGCTACCTGCACAAGTATTCCATCGCCGACAGCATCGAGGACGGCACCACGCTGCCGCTCTACTACCAGCTCGCCCCCAACGAAATGCTGGTGCCGCACGAGACACTGGATAAGGAGTTCCTCTCCCTCGCTGAAGCCGAGGGCGTGGCCGACATCGAGGAGCTGAACAAGATCCTCGAACGGGCGGTGAATCTGAAGAACTTTCTTAAAGGCAAAGACCGGATTCAGAAAGTGGCGCAGTTCGTCGCGGAGCACTACCGCGAGAACGTCGAGCCGCTGGGCTACAAGGCCTTCCTCGTCGGCGTGGACCGTGAAGCCTGCGCGCATTACAAGCATGCGCTCGACCAGTTCCTGCCGCCGGAGTATTCCGAAGTGGTCTACACCGGCAGCAACAACGACTCCAAACTACTGAAGGAATTCCACCTCGACCCGAAGAAGGAGCGGCAGATACGCAAGAGCTTCGTCAAACTCGACCAGCAACCGAAGATATTGATCGTTACTGAAAAATTGCTCACCGGCTTCGATGCGCCGGTGCTCTACGCCATGTATCTCGACAAGCCGATGCGCGACCACACGCTACTGCAGGCCATCGCCCGGGTGAACCGCCCCTACGAGAACGAGGCGCAGGGGATGGTAAAGCCGCATGGCTTTGTGCTGGATTTCGTCGGCATCTTCGACAAGCTCGAAAAGGCCCTCGCCTTCGACAGCGACGAGATCAACGCCATCGTCAAGGACCTGAAACTCCTGAAGGTTCTCTTCAAAAACAAGATGGAGTCCAAGGCGCCGGACTATCTCGGCCTGATCGAGCGAAATTTCAACGACAAGGACGTGGATACCCTCATCGAGCACTTCCGCGACCCCGAGCGGAGGAAGGAATTCTTCAAAGAATACAAAGAAATAGAGATGCTCTACGAGATCATCTCGCCCGATGCCTTCCTGCACCCGTTCATTGCCGACTATGGAACGCTATCGGCCATCTATCAGGTTGTCAGGAAGGCCTACACCAGGACCGTGATGGTCGACCGTGAGTTTCAGGCCAAGACCAACCATCTGGTGCAGCAGCAGGTCGGCAGTTATGGTGTGGGCGGTCTGGGCGAAATTGTCGCGATCGATGGCAATACCATCGAGCTGATCAAGAACAAGCGCGGCGGGGATGGCACCAAAGTCATCAACCTGATCAAAAGCATTGAAAAACTGGCACAGGAAAACAGCGATGACCCTTACCTTATAGCCATGGCGGAACGTGCGAGGGCGGTGCAGGAGAGCTTCGAGGATCGCCAAACCAGCACAGCCGAGGCCCTGGCCGAATTGCTGCGTGAAGTTGAAGGTAACGAAACGCGGAAAAAGGAACAGGCCGAAAAATCTTTCGATGGCCTGACCTATTTTGTCTACCGCAGCCTGCTGGACGCAAAAATTCAGAACGCCGAAGCGGTCAGCCGGAAGATTCGCCACGCCTTCACCGAGTTTCCGAACTGGAAACGCAGCGAAAACGCCATCCGTGAACTCCGCAAGAAAGTGACCTTCGCCATCTTCGCGGAAACTGACGACCTGGACCGGGTGACGGGGATGGTGGATGCGTTGTTTACGCTGCTGGAAAAGGCGGATCGGATTTAGCGCAATGAAGGCAATCGATCACAAAGGCCAGTTCAAACAGCGCGTCCGGCTATGGGCCGATAAGCTGGACGTAGAGATTGTGTGGTTGGGTGTGCGGCCGATGAGGAATAAATGGGCGTCGTGTTCTACCGCAGGCCATTTGAATTTCAGCGACGAACTGCCCGGCCTGAAACCCGAGCTATGGGACTACGTGATCGTCCACGAACTGCTCCACTTCTCTGTTCCCAACCACGGAAAACTTTGGAAAAGCCTGATGCGCGCCCATCTGGGCGAATATGAAACACATGAAGGCGAGTTAAAGCGGATCGCGGGCAATAAGGCGCCGCAGCGTACGCGCTGACGCACGCTGCTGAACTTATCGTTGAATGACCGCATCGGAGCAAGCCCAAGGACGGCTATGGGTACGAAGCAGAAATCGACTGGAAAATCCTGACCGTCTGCAAAGGCACTGACAACCGGACTGTCGATCCCTGTTGTTTTGTGTATGGGATTCCGGGTTTATCCGAGTAAGGCTTTCAATGCCGCGAGCTGGCTGCTGCCGCTGGCTTTGGCGTCAGCACTGGTGGGCTTGTCCGGCATCCGCACGTCGTCGCCAAGCTCTTCGATAAAGCGCGACGGGTCGCAACTAACCGATTCGCGCGCGCGCTTGCGGCGCGAACAGTAGGACAGGGTGAGCGATTTCTTGGCGCGGGTGACGCCGACGTACATCAGGCGGCGCTCTTCCTCAAGGCGGCCTTCGTCTACGGCTTCGCGGTGCGGCAGAATGTTTTCCTCGATGCCGACGAGGAAGACGTGGCCGAACTCCAGGCCTTTGGCGGCGTGCAGGGTGGACAGGCGCACCGCGTCGGGCTCTTCTTCCTCGCGGCCTTCCAGCAGCGTGATCAGCGCGATGGTCTGGGTCAGTTGCAGCAGGTTTTTTTCATCGGCTTCGCCTTTCTTGGCGATCCAGGCGGCAAATTCCATCACGTTGTTCCACTTGCTTTGCGCGGCGCGGGTGTCGTCCTGGTCGAAGATGTAAATTTCATAATCGATCGATTTCAGCAGGTCGTTCAACAGTTCGCCGGCAGGCTCGCGGGTGACGCGCTCCTCGAAGCGGTTGATGAAGTTGCAGAACTCAAGCAGGGGGGCCAGGTGGCGTTCGCCGATTTGCGCGGCGGCCGCGGCAGAAAAGGTGGCCTCGAACAGGCTCACATGCAGCGTGGCCGCCACCTGGCCGAGCTTTTCCAGGGTGGCGGTGCCGATGCCGCGCTTGGGCGTGGTGACGGCGCGGATGAAGGCCGGGTCGTCGTCGCTGTTGGCGATGAGGCGCAGATAGGCAATCACGTCCTTGATTTCGGCGCGGTCGAAAAACGATTGCCCGCCGGATAGCTGATACGGCACCTTCTCGTTGCGCAGCGCCTGCTCGAATACGCGCGCCTGATAGTTGCCGCGATACAGAATGGCGTAATCGCGCCATTCTGTGCGGTGCTGGAATTTGTGTGACAAGAGGCGCATCACCACCGATTCGGCCTCGTGTTCATCGTCCCTGGTCGGCATCACCTGGATCGCATCGCCGTGGCCGAGGTCGCTCCACAGGCGCTTTTCGAACAGCTTGGGGTTGTTCGAAATCAGGCTGTTGGCGGCCTTGAGGATGCGGATGGTCGAGCGGTAATTCTGCTCCAGCTTGACCACGTGCAGATGCGGATAATCTTCGCGCAGTTGCTTCAGGTTGTCGGCCGAGGCGCCGCGCCAGCCGTAGATCGCCTGGTCGTCGTCGCCGACCGCGGTGAAGGCCGCGCGCACGCCGGTGAGCTTTTGCAGCAGTCGGTATTGCGCGATATTGGTGTCCTGATATTCGTCCACCAGGATGTGGCGCAAGCGGTTCTGCCACTTTTCGCGCAGCTCAAAGTGGGTGTCGAGCAGCTCGGCCGGCAGGCGGATCAGATCGTCGAAATCCACCGCCTGATAGGCGCGCAGCGTGGCATCGTAACGGTCGTAAATTTTGGCGTAGACGCGTGCGTTGTCGTCCTCGGCCGTAGCCAGCGCGATGGCGGGCGATTTCAGCTCGTTTTTCCACAGCGAAATGCGGCCGACCGCGCGGCGGATTTCCTGCTTGTCGGTGGTCTTGATGATTTCCGAAATGATGCCCATCGCGTCGGCCGAATCGAGAATCGAAAACGCCGGCTTCAGCTCGGCGAATTTCGCGTCCTCGCGCAGCATGCGCAGGCCCATCGAGTGGAAGGTGGTGACGATCAGGCCCTTGGTGTTCACATCCTTTGTCAATTTTGCGGCGCGATCCTGCATCTCGCGCGCCGCCTTGTTGGTGAAGGTGATGGCGGCGATCGAGCTGGGCCTGTAGCCGCATTCGCCGATCAGATAGGCAATCTTGTGGGTGATGACGCGGGTTTTGCCGGAGCCGGCGCCGGCCAGCACCAGCAAGGGACCGTCGAGATATTTCGCCGCTTCGCGCTGCGGCGGATTCAACGCTGCAAGCAGGCTCATGCGGCGGAAGCGTCGCCGAATTCACGATTCAAATACGCGTTGATCGCATCCGATTCGTACAGCCAGGTGTGCTGGCCGCCGGCGTCGGTGATCAGCAGGCAGGGCGTCTGCCGCTTGCCGCCGCCGGCGATGAGGGCAGCCCGGTGCGTTTCATTGTGCTGGGCGTTGCGCAGTTCGATATTGAGCGACAGCCGCCGCATGACGCGACGGCTTTTCAGGCAGAACGGGCAGGTGGGGAAATGGTACAGCGCCAGATTGCGCGTGCGCGCGTCGACGGCCTGCTGCGCAGCTTCGGGGCGCACGATGCCCTTGGGTTGCGTGAGCCAGTTTCCCAGCAGCAGAAAGGGACCCAGGATGAGGCGAAGAATTTTGAAAAACAGGCGGATAAGGGGTTTCATGAAAGCGGAGTCACATGGAGGTCAGGCGGGGGCGCTATGATGCGGGGGAAATCAAGCACACGACGAACCGTATTTTATATGCCCACCTATGCCATTGGCGATCTTCAGGGATGTCATTCTTCTCTGCTGCATTTGCTGGACGAACTGAAATTTGACCCGGAAGCCGACCGGCTGCTGTTTGTGGGCGATCTGGTCAATCGCGGGCCGGATTCGCTGGCGGTGCTGCGCTTCATCAAAAACCTGGGCGATGCCGCCATCAGCGTGCTCGGCAACCATGACCTGCATTTGCTGGCGCTGGCCGAGGGCTTTGGCCGTGCGCACAAGGGCGATACGCTCGATGCGATTCTGGCCGCGCCCGACCGGGATGCGTTGTTGCACTGGCTGCGGCATCAAAAACTGGCCTGGCGTGAAGACGGGTTCTTGATGGTGCATGCGGGCGTGCTGCCGGGCTGGACGGTGGACGACACGATGCAGCGGGCAGCGGAGGCCGAGGCGGCGTTACAGGGCGCGCATTACCGCGAATTCTTCGCGCAGATGTACGGCAATGCGCCGGTTGCCTGGGATGACCGTCTGCAAGGCGTCGAACGTCTGCGCGTGATCGTCAATGCGTTGACCCGTCTGCGTTATTGTTCGCCGGAAGGCGAGATGGAATTCCACCACAAGGGCGCGCCCGGCACGCAGCCGGCAGGCTGGCTGCCGTGGTTCGAGGCGCCGGGCCGCAAGAGTGCCGAAGCCGCAATCATCATCGGCCACTGGTCGACGCTCGGACTGATCAACCGGCCCGATTTGATCGCGCTGGATACCGGCTGTTTGTGGGGCGGGAAATTGACCGCGATCAGGCTGCCGGATCGGCGGGTGTTTGCGGTGCAGTGTCCGCCGGCGCTGCGCCAGGACTGCCCGTAGGGCGAGTGTCTGGCGGCGTACCCCCTGCCGGCGCGACACCCAAAAGCCTGGCCGTGGCCGCTTCCGCCTGCGCTGCCAGATCGCGCCGGTGACCATTCGGCAGAATCGGCTCGCCGAAGTGCAGTTCGGCGACGAGGCCAGGCTCGCTGACGATCTGTTTGAGGCTCTGCCACATGCTGATGTCGTCGATATACGCAGGCGCCGCACTGTACTCGCCCGCCAGGGTGCGGTAACGCAAGGCCGCCGGCACGACCGGGCAGTTCAACTGGACTGCCGGTTGCAACAGCGACGGCATAAAGCGTCGCAGCCCCCGTCCGTCGCCGGTGGTGCCTTCCGGGAACACCGCTACCCAGGCGCCGCTCTGCAGCAGCGCGCGCATGTCGGCATTGACGCGTGCGGTGTCGGCACGGCGGCCGCGCTCGATGAACAGCGTTCCGGTTTTGTGTGCCAGCCAGCCCGCCACCGGCCACGCGCGCACCTCGGCTTTGGAGACAAAGTGCACGCGTTGGGACGCGTGGATCAGATAAATATCCAGCCACGATACATGGTTGCAGACCAGCAAGGCGCCGCCCGATAGACTGGGGGGCGCAGCCATGCGTATGCGGACACCGAGGATCCCGAGCAGCCGTCGCGACCAGCGCATGATGAGACGGTCGCGACGCTCGGGTTTGGTGAAGGGGAAGGCCCATCCTGCCAGCATGACGCCCCAGATCAGGTGCGGCAGCAGCAGGCCGGTCCGGATGAAGCGGCGGAGGAATACAGGGAGGCGGGCGACGATCACCCCGTTATTGTATGCCGCCGATTGCATGCACCCAATAGGGTGTTCAGCGGCAGGCAAGCGGCGATGCGGACTCGCTGATGAAACGCCGGGCGTAACTGCGATTGAGCTGCGCCATCGGCAGCAACATCAGCAGGTCGGCCGTATTGAAATCGGGATCCCACGCCGGTTCGCCGCACACCAGGGCGCCCAGCCGGGTGTAGCCCTTGATCAGGGCCGGCAGATTGGCGGCCTGGCCATCGTCGAGCCGTTCGACCGGCAGGCGGTTACGCGGGGCCGCACGCCACTCGACCGGCGTGAGATGCCGGCTGGCCAGTTCACGATGCACCCGGGCGGCGAGATGCCCGCCGTCGGCCATGCCGATGCTGGCGCAGCCCACCACGTATTCGTAATCATAGCGCGTCATGTAATCGGCCAGCCCCATCCAGAGGCGGGCGAGTACGGTGCCGCTGCGGTGGGCCGGATGCACGCACGAGCGACCCAGTTCAGCCATCCGCGGGCGCAGGAAATGCAAGCGGGTGAGGTCGAACTCCTGTTCGGAGTAATAACTGCCGACGCGTCGCGCCGCTTCGGGGGTCAGGATGCGGTAGGTGCCGACGACTTCTCCGCCCGCGAGTTCACGTACCAGGAGATGGTCGCAGTAAGGGTCATACAGGTCGATATCATGGCCCGGTAGAACGGTTGGCAGGCAAGCCCCCATTTCTTCGACAAAAACAGCGTAACGCAGACGCTGTGCTTCGCGGATTTCGCCGTCATCCACTGCCAGTGACACATGGTACCGAGTCTTGGACAGGGCCTGTGTCTTGCTGAGTCGTTCAAGCATGGAGCGCTCTCCTGATTGGAAAGCGCACAGCTTAGTGAGCGGGTGTGAACGCTATGTGAAGTTCCGGTTGCGAAATAATGACCGGAAAATCAGAACCGGGCGTTAATGCGAGACGCGGGTTGCGCCGGCGCCGGACAGCACCCGCACGCGATCGCCGACCTGAAATGCCTCATCGGCGGCCTGGGTGATGGCGAGCAGTCGGCCCGAATCAAGCTTGACTGTGATTTCAACGCCTTTTTGCCGGGTGATCGCCTCTTCAGCGGCGGCGCCGCCCAAGCCCCCCAGCACCGCACCGACCGCCGTTCCCACCACGCTGCCCCTGCCGCTGCCGACGGTGCTGCCGGCCACACCGCCGATCACTGCGCCGGCGCCGGCGCCGATCGGTGTCTTGGTGCCTTCAATGTTGACTTCGCGTACGGATTCGACGCTGCCCATCTGCACGTCCTGGGTTGATCGGGTTTGGGTGCGGCTGTAGTCCTTGCCGCCGGTGCCGCTGGCGCAGCCGGCCAGCGCAACCAGTGCCGCGATCAGCAGGATGGGGGCCAGGGTTTTGAGTGGTGTATGCATGGCGGTCAAGCTCCTGTTGGCTCCTGTCACTATAGGCGAAATGCGCGCCAGGTGTGTGAGCATCGCGTTTTCAGGTTCAGTCGCCGCAGATCCGCGGCCGCCTTGCTGTTTCGGCGGGGTTAGAGCGTCTTGCCGAATGCGGTATTCAGTCGCTGGCTGATTTCATCGCGGGCAGGCGTGTGATTCTGCCCGCCGCGCGCCTCGATCTTGATCGATCCCAGCACGCTTGCCAGCTGGCCCGTGGTTTCCCAGTCCCAGCCGTGGGCGATGCCGTAGAGCAGGCCGGCGCGAAAAGCGTCGCCGCAACCGGTGGGGTCGACCACGGCACGGGCCGGGACAACCGGGATGTCGATCGTCTTGCCGTCGACATAAAACTGCGAACCGGCTTCGCCACGCGTCACCACCAGGCATTTCACCCGGGTCGCCAGCGCATCGAGCGACAGTCCGGTGCGCGCCTGCAACAACTCGGCTTCGTAATCGTTGAGCGTGACGTAATCCGCGAGTTCGACCATTTCCAGCAGTTCGCTGCCGGAAAACAGCGGCATCCCCTGACCCGGATCGAACACGAATGGAATGCCCGCAGCGTGAAACTGCCGGCAGTGGTTCAGCATGCCGTCGCGGCCATCGGGCGAAACGATGCCCAGCCCGATGTCGCGCGCTTGGGACGCATCGTTCTCGTGCGAGAAAAACATCGCGCCGGGATGGAACGCGGTGATCTGGTTGTCGGCCAGGTCGGTGGTGATAAACGCCTGCGCGGTATAGCTGCCGGGCATGTTGCGGATCGACTCGCGCGAGATGCCCAGTGCATCCAGCCGTTCGGCGTAGACGCCAAAATCCTCACCCACGGTTGCCATGATGACGGGTTCGCCGCCCAGCAACTTCAGGTTGTAGGCGATATTGCCGGCGCAGCCGCCAAACTCGCGGCGCATTTCGGGCACCAGGAACGACACGTTCAGCATGTGGATTTTGTCGGGCAGGATGTGGTGCTTGAAGTGATCCTGAAACACCATGATGGAATCGAAGGCGAGGGAACCGCAGATGAGGGTGCGCATGTTGGCTACAGGTTTAAAACGACAGCCGGATTATACGCAAAGCTGCCTGCGTGCTTTGGGATGGCTGTGCCGCCATCGTGGCTCAGGCTTGCGATATGCCGGTCGATTCAGGTCGGACAGATTGGCGTCGAGGTGCGGGCCGCGCGATCGGGGCTGGCTGGCGCTGCGCAACAGGGTCTGGTTTTGCCGGGACGGTAGCCCCTTCGCTTGATGGACGCCAGACCTTAAGGGCTGGGCATGCAAATGACGCGGTTCTTGATGCTGATTTTGATTAAGCCTTCAGTTCAACAGCAGCAAAGCCCATACGGCCACGAGATTTATGAGTGCAATCATCACCGCTGCGCTGCCCATGTCCTTTGCGCGCTTGATGAGAAGGTGATGTTCCAGAGAGATGCGGTCGACCGCAGCTTCGACGGCAGAATTCAGCAGTTCGACGATCAGTATGAACAGCACGGCGGCAATCATGAGCGCGCGCTCGACCCCGGTGTCGCCCAGAATCAGGGCGAGGGGAATCAGCACCAGCGCCAGAAACACTTCCTGGCGGAACGCGTCCTCATGCTTGAAGGCGGCGGCAAGCCCGGCCCACGAGTAGCCGGCCGCGTTGAGGATCCGGCGCAGACCGGTCTTGCCCTTGAACGGGCTGGTCGGTTCGCTCATGCAGCGGGCTTGTAGGCCAGATCGAGTTCGCGTGCGGCCTTGACGTCGTCCAGGCGCCGCACCGGCAGGCTGTAGGGCGCGCCCTTCACCAGCGCCGCGTTGGTTTCGGCTTCGAGCTTGATGGCTTTCATCGCTTCAATGAATCCATCCAGCGTTTCGCGGCTTTCGGTTTCAGTCGGTTCGATCAGCAGGCATTCCGGCACCAGCAGCGGAAAGTAGGTGGTCGGCGCATGGTAGCCGTAGTCGAGCAGGCGCTTGGCGAAGTCCATGGCGGTGACGCCGGTGGTTTCCTTCAGCCGTTTCAGCGTCACGATGAACTCGTGGCTGGCGCGGCGCGTCGGGAAGGCCAGGTCGAAGCCTGCTTCGCGCAGCCTGACCATCAGGTAGTTGGCGTTGAGCGTGGCGTATTCGGCCACGCGGTGCATGCCGTCGCGACCCAGCAGGCGCGCGTAGATGTAGGCCCGCATCAGCACGCCGGCATTGCCCATGTTGCCCGACATGCGGCCGATCGACTGCGGCAGGTCGGCTTCGGTCGCCAGGCGGTAGGCGCCGTTTTCGTTCAGCACCAGCGGAATCGGCATGAAGGGCAGCAGCCGTTTCGATACGCCCACCGGACCCGCGCCCGGCCCGCCGCCGCCGTGCGGGGTGGAAAAGGTCTTGTGCAGGTTCATGTGAATCACATCGAAACCCATGTCGCCGGGACGCACCTTGCCCAGAATCGCGTTGAGGTTGGCGCCGTCGTAATACGAGAGGCCGCCCGCGTCGTGAACGATTTTCTGGATGTCGGAGATGGCTTTTTCGAACACGCCCAAGGTCGACGGATTGGTCAGCATCAGGCCTGCCGTGTGCGGGCCGACGGCCGCTTTCAGCGCTTCGATATTGACGCTGCCGGTTGAGTCGGTGGGAATTTCCCTGACCGTGTAGCCGCACATCGTCGCGGTTGCCGGGTTGGTGCCGTGCGCGGCATCCGGCACGATGATCTCGCGCCGTGCGGTGTCGCCGCGCGCATCATGGTAGGCGCGTATCATCGCCACCCCGGCGAACTCGCCATGCGCGCCCGCCATCGGCGCCATCGATACGCCCGCCATGCCGGTCACGTCCTTCAGCATTTCCTGCAACTCGTACATGCTGGCGAGGAAGCCCTGCCCGGATTCGTCCGGGCTGGCCGGATGCCGCGCCAGAAACTGCGGCAGCATCGCCAGCGAATTGCATGCGCGCGGGTTGTATTTCATCGTGCATGAACCGAGCGGATAGAACTGCGTGTCGATCGAGAAGTTCTTCTGCGACAGGCGGGTGTAATGGCGCACCACGTCGAGTTCGGAAACTTCGGGCAGCCCCGGCGCGTCCTTGCGCCGCAAGCTGGCGGGCAGGTCGTCGAGGTTGCCGCCAGCGGCAGGCATTTGGGCGGCAGCGGTGCGGCCGGGACGGGAATGGTCGAATATCAGCATGACTTCAGGGGCCAGGATTCAGGGGTCAGGGGGCAGGGAAGAACTCAGGAGCCTGATTCAGCGCGCGCGGCGAAACCGCACATCCCCTGAATCCTGACCCCTGAATCCCGATCCCTATTTCAATGCGGCCAGTGCGGCCTCGTAGTTCGGCTCCTGCTTGATCTCGGGGACGAGTTCAGCGTGAAGCACCTTGTTGTTCTCGTCGAGCACGATCACCGCGCGTGCCGTGACGCCGCAGAGCGGGCCGCTGGTGATGGCGACGCCATAGTTCCGCATGAATTCGGCGCCACGCATGGTCGAAAGTGTGACCGCATTGTGGGTGTTTTCCGCGGTACAAAAACGGCCCTGGGCAAATGGCAGGTCGGCAGAAATCACCATCAGCACCGCACCGTTCAGCGCCGCATCGTTGAATTTCCTGGTCGAGGTGGCGCACACGCCGGTGTCCAGGCTGGGCACGATGTTCAGCAGTTTTTTCCTGCCGGTAAAATCAGCCAGCGAGACGTCGGACAGATCGCCGCTCACCAGTTTGAAATCGGGGGCCGTGTCGCCCGTCTTGGGGAAGGCGCCTGCGACGTCGATGGGATTGCCGCCTAAAGTCACTGCCATGTTCGCTCTCCTTGAATCAATCAATTAAATGTGTAGGGTGTAAATGTGTAGCGTGAACCCTGACACCGGGTTCATTTCGTGCTCACGAATTCATTTTCGTATCGTAGCGGGACAGGTGTTCATCCAGATTTTCGCGCAGCATGGCTTCGTATTGCTCCATAAAATAGGCGATCGCCGCTTCCTTTTCGGCGATCAGCTGTTCCTTGCTCTCAGTCGCCGCGGTGATGACGAAGGCATTGAATCGCGCTGCGGCAAAGAGCGCACTCGCACTCACTCGGCTGGGTTTGTGTTCGCCCAAATGGGTGTTGGCCAGCTGGATGAATGAATCAGCCAGCGCCCAGAATTCCTTGTCCCGCTTGATATCGCTCATGTCGGGTTCCGGTTAGTTTTTGTACGCGCAGGGCGGGGCTTCGCGTCGTTTCGACAGGATGCGTTCCATCTGCTGCACGTAGTGATCCAGATCGGCCGGGGTTTTGGTTTCGGTGACGCACACCAGAATCGCCTGACCGAGTTCGGGATACCAGTCGGAAATATCGAGCCCGCCGAGGATGCCTTGCGCACGCAATGCGCGCAGCACGTCATGGGCGTTGTCGTTGAGTTTGAGCACCACTTCGTGGAAGGCGGGCGAGGCAAACGCACGCATCACGTTCGGAATCGCCGTCAGTTTTTCAGCCAGCGCCATGGCGCCGGCATGGCTGGCCGAAGCCACCCTGGCCAGGCCTTGCGGGCCCAGCAGCGCCATGTATTGGGTGGCGGCGGTGACGACCAGACCCTGGTTGGTGCAGATGTTGGAGGTGGCCTTGGAGCGGCGGATGTGCTGCTCGCGCGCCTGCAGCGTCAGCGAAAAACCCGGCTTGCCGTCGAGGTCGACGGTGCGGCCGACGATGCGCCCCGGCATCTGCCGCACGAATTCCTGGCGGCAGCACATGAAGCCGAAGTAGGGTCCGCCCGAGGCCATCGGCGCGCCCAACGGCTGGCCTTCGCCGACAGCGATGTCGGCGCCTTTCGTTCCCCAGCGGCCGGGCGCTTCCAGCACCGCCAGCGTGGTGGGGTTGACCAGCGCAATCGCCAGTGCGCCTTGTGCATGCGCCCAGTCGGTCATCGCGTGCACGTCTTCCAGCACGCCGAAGAAGTTGGGTTGCGGAATCACCAGACCGGCAAAGCTGCCGGCGTCGGCGGGCAGCAGGGTTTGACCGGTAGCGGGATCGTATTCAAGCTCGACCAGTTCGATACCCTGGTTTTTAACCGTGGTGTGGACCACCCGGCGGTAGATCGGGTGCACGGTCTTCGGCACCAGCACGCGGCGCGAGCCCTTGTGCGCGCGCACCGCCATCAACACCGCTTCGGCCAGCGCCGTGGCGCCGTCGTAAAGCGAGGCATTCGACACGTCCAGCCCGGTCAGTCGGGTCATCATGGTCTGGTATTCGTAAATCAGCTGTAGCGTGCCCTGACTCGCCTCGGCCTGATACGGCGTGTAGGCGGAATAAAACTCGCCGCGCGTGGTGATTTGCCAGATCGCCGCGGGGATGTGATGTTCGTACACGCCCGCGCCGATGAAGTTGGACCAGAAGCCGTCTTGCGCCGCGCGCTCCTGCATCAGCCGCGCGACTGCCATTTCGGACAGGCCTTCGGGCACATCTTTCAGTTTTCCGGCCTTGAGCGCGGGCGGAATTTCGTCGAACAGGTCTTCGATGCTGGCCGCGCCAATGGCGCCGAGCATGGTCGAGACGTCTTCAGGGGTGTGGGGAATGAAGGGCATTTTGGGTAGGGGTCAGGATTCAGGGATCAGGATTCAGAGGGGGGAGATTCAGTGCCCGGTTCAGGGACGCGGCACAGCCGCACATTCCCTGACCCCCGACCCCTGAATCCTGAACCCCTTAGTGGGCTTCTGCCTCCACCAGTTTCTGGTAGCCCGCGGCGTCGAGCAGGCTGGACATTTCGCCAGCGTCGGACGGTTTGATTTTGAACAGCCACGCAGCGTAGGCATCCTGGTTCACCCGTTCGGGGCTGGCTTCGACGTCGCCGTTGGCGGCGACGACTTCACCCGAGACCGGTGCGTAGACGTCGGAGGCGGCCTTGACCGATTCGACCACCGCGCATTCCTTGCCTTTTTCGAGGGTGCGGCCGACGGCGGGCCCTTCGATGAACACCATGTCGCCCAGCAGGTCCTGCGCGTGGTGCGTGATGCCCACGGTCAATGTGCCGTCGGCTTCGACGCGCACCCATTCGTGGCTGGGGGTGTATTTGAGGTCTGCGGGGATGTTCATCTTGTGTATTCCTGGTCGAGTTGTGTTCCGGGGGTCAGGGGTCAGGGATCAGGATTCAGGGAGCGAGCGGCTGCGCCGCGCTGTTTTCCCTGGCCCCTGATCCCTCCTAAATCAAAGCCTTGCCGTTGCGCACAAAGGGGTATTTCACCACTTTGGCTTTCAGTTTCTTGTCGCGAATTTCAACTTCGACTGCTTCGCCCGGCGCAATGCCGAGCGGGATGCGCGCGAGCGCGATCGATTGCTGCAGTGTAGGCGAGAAGGAGCCGGAGGTGATTTCGCCGTCGCCATGTCGGGTGATGACCTTTTGATGGCCGCGCAATACGCCCTTGTCGAGCAGCAGCAGACCGACCAGTTGCCGGGTGATTTCGCTTTTTTCCAGCGCGGCGCGACCGACGAAGTCGCGTTCGGTTTTCAGGTCCACCGTCCATGCCAGCCCGGATTCCAGCGGCGAGGTGGTGTCGTCCATGTCCTGGCCGTAGAGGTTCATGCCGGCTTCGAGGCGCAGGGTATCGCGCGCGCCCAGACCGATCGGCTTGCTCAGGACGGCTATCTTGCAGCCGGCTACAATGGCATCCACATTGACGACTGCTGGATGCGCCGTGTCCCAGCCCGCGATGCCCAGAACCAGCTGGTTGCCGATCCCACTCGCTTCCCCTCGGGCATGAAGGCTCTTGCCGACTACATGCACAAGGTCAATGTGAGTTTTGCCTCGTACACTGCCGAGAGTCGCACCACCTGTGCTGGATATCCGGCATCCAAGGGCTATGAGAGCATTGATGCCAAGACCTTTGCCAGCTGGGGAGTCGACTATCTCAAGGTCTCATACAATTGTTGGTGATCACCACTGTAAAGCGCATGTATTATTTTGTACCTCACCCATCCACCCACACACACCCACCCACACACACCCACCCACATCCTCCCCCCCCAATCAGGTT
>NCIF01000153.1 GCA_002256785.1 Hydrogenophilales bacterium 17-61-9 | reverse complement strand
AGCAGCACGGCGTCGAGGTGCGGTTGTGAGCGACTGGCTCGATGCCGTCAAATGGGACGCGCAAGGCCTGGTGCCGGCGATCGCCCAGGACGCCGCCAGCGGCGAAATCCTGATGGTGGCGTGGATGAACCGCGAAGCGCTGGAAGAAACCGCGCGCACGCTACGCGGCGTGTACTGGTCGCGTTCGCGCAACAAGCTGTGGCGCAAGGGCGAGGAATCCGGCCATGTGCAGAACGTCAGCGAAATCCGCCTGGACTGCGACAACGACGTGGTGCTGCTGAAAATTGAACAGCTGGGCGGGATTGCCTGTCATACCGGACGACGCTCGTGCTTTTTCCAGAAACTGGCCATGGGTAATCAGGGCGGCGGCCAATGGGTGGCCGCCGCCCCGGTCATCAAGGACCCCGCCGAGATATACAGCAAATGAGCGATATCCTCGACCGCCTTGCCGCAACGCTGGAGGCCCGCAAAACGGCCCCGGCCGACAGCTCTTACGTGGCCAAACTGTATGCCAGGGGTACCGATGCCATCCTGAAAAAAATCGGCGAAGAAGCGACCGAGACCGTGATGGCGGCCAAGGACGACCAGGCGGAAAAGATCATCTACGAAGTCGCCGATTTGTGGTTCCATACTCTGGTGCTGCTGGCGCACAAGGGGCTGAAGCCGGCAGACGTGTTGAACGAACTGGCCCGCCGCGAAGGCTTGTCCGGTTTGACGGAAAAGGCGAATCGACATGAGTGACTGCATTTTTTGCAAGATTGCGGCGGGGCAATTGCCAAGCAGGCAGGTTTACGAAGACGATGATCTGCTGGCGTTTCACGACATTCACCCATTCGCACGGGTGCATGTCCTGATTATTCCGAAACTGCATATTGCGTCGCTGGCCGATTGCACGCCCGAACACGAAAACCTGCTGGGCAAGATGTTGCTGCTGGCGCCAAAACTGGCCAGGGAACAGGGACTTGATACGGGTTTCAAAACGCTGATCAATACCGGACGCGGCGGCGGACAGGAAGTCTTTCATATTCACGTTCACGTTTTTGGCGGGGGCGAACCCGCTCCCGCGCTCAAAATTAATCAATAAGGAGACTTACCATGGGTAGCTTTAGCATCTGGCATTGGCTGATTGTTCTGGCTGTTGTGCTGCTGGTTTTCGGTACCAAGAAACTGCGCAATATCGGCAGCGATCTGGGCGGCGCTGTCAAAGGTTTCAAGGAAGGCATCAAGGAAGACGCAACCAAGCTCGGCGACAAAACTGAAGAAGGCGGTCATACCATCGACGTCGAGGTCAAGGACAAACATCATTCCTGAGAATAGGGACGGTCGGGTTGGGGGCGCAGCAGCGATAGCCCCTGTCTCCGCGTCCTGACCTGACATGTTCGATATCGGTTTTACGGAACTCCTCATGATTGGCGTCGTGGCGCTGATCGTCATTGGCCCCGAGCGCCTGCCCAAGGTGGCGCGCGCAGCCGGTCATTTGTATGGCCGCATGCAGCGCTATGTCTCGGATGTGAAATCCGATATCAGCCGTGAAATCGAGATGGACGAGATCAAGCGCGTCGGGCAGCAGTTCAAGGAGTCGATCGAGTCGACGGTTTCCGATGTGCAGCAGCAGACCTCCGTGGTTGACGATTATTTGCGCGAGGAAGCGAGCAGCATCGGCCAGGCGGTATCGTCTGCCGCTGATGCGGATGACATGCCGCCGCTCAGCGAACCGCCAGTCTCCCCGCGAAAAGTCGAGTCCGGCCCGCAGCAAAGTCTGTTGCTGGACGAGCCTGACCAGAACACGCCTGCTGCGCCTGCCGCCGTCGTTGAGACAGCAGGCAGCGACCCCGCTGGAAAGTCCATATGAGCGCCGCTGAAAACTCTTTTGTCTCGCATCTCATCGAGATGCGGGACCGCCTGCTGCGCGCGGTACTGGCTGTCGTCATCATTTTTATTGCGTTGTTTCCCTGGGCGCAGGATATTTATGCGCTGTTGGCCCAGCCGATGCTGGCAGCGCTGCCCGAGGGCGGGCAGATGATAGCCACTGAAGTGACCACGCCCTTTTTTGTGCCGATCAAAGTCACCATGATGGCGGCGTTTTTATTGGCCATGCCGTGGGTGTTTTATCAGGCGTGGGCATTTGTGGCGCCCGGTTTATATCAGCATGAAAGGCGCATCGGCGTGCCGCTGGTCATTGCCAGCGTGATTCTCTTTTTGCTTGGTATGGCGTTCGCCTATTTCCTGGTGTTTCCGGTTGTGTTCGGCTTTGTCGTCGGCGTTGCCCCGGAAGGCGTGGCGGTGATGACGGACATCGGCAAGTATCTCGATTTTGTGATGACCCTGTTCATGGCGTTTGGCATCACATTCGAAGTGCCGGTTGCCGTGGTGCTGCTGGTCAAAATGGGGATGGTCTCAATTGCGAAGCTGCGGGAGATTCGTCCATATGTCATTGTGGGTGCATTTGTGGTGGGCGCCATTTTCACTCCGCCGGACATCATTTCCCAGTTCATGCTCGCCGTTCCGCTCTGGATTCTGTATGAAATTGGCATCCTTGTTTCAGTGCTGATTACCAGGCCCAAGCCAAAAGAGGATGCGGATTACACGCCGATGAGCGAATCCGAGATGGATTCTGAACTGGATCGCATTGAGGCTGAGGCACGCATGTCTGAACCCGGCCCGGCTCAGTCCGACGCACCGGACCAGGAAATAGCCGACCTAAACCCACCCCGCTAATGTATCAAAATGGTGCGCAATGTTTCGGCATGCCCCTTAATAGGGCGACGATGACCCGAATCGATACGCACGCTGCCGCTATATCAATGACATAGGTTTATGGAACATTAATTGCTTGATAGCACCGCAATTCAATTGGGGGTATTGCATGGAAGCGTTGAAATCAGGCAGTGATGTGTTGTTCGTGTTGTTGGGGGGCATCATGGTGCTGGCCATGCATGCCGGATTTGCCTTTCTGGAATTGGGCACGGTCCGCAAGAAAAACCAGGTCAATGCCCTGGTCAAGATCATCACGGACTTTTCCGTCTCCACCATCGCTTATTTTTTCATTGGCTACAGCGTGGCGTATGGCGTGAGCTTCTTTTCCAGTGCAGAAGTCTTGTCTGCCCAAAATGGCTATGACCTGGTCAAGTTTTTTTTCCTGCTGACTTTTGCTGCGGCCATACCGGCGATTGTGTCGGGCGGCATTGCCGAGCGTGCTCGATTCAATCCTCAGCTGGCCGCTACTTTTGCGCTGGTCGGATTGGTTTACCCTTTCTTCGAAGGCATAGTCTGGAACGGTAATTACGGCATACAGGACTGGTTGGCTTTGAGCTTTGGCGCAAGTTTCCACGACTTTGCCGGCTCGGTCGTGGTGCACGCAATGGGAGGCTGGATAGCGCTGCCGGCGGTGCTGCTGCTGGGTGCGCGCCGTGGCCGCTACAACAAGGACGGCATGGTTTCGGCGCACCCCCCGTCCAACATCCCGTTTTTGGCATTGGGTGCATGGATACTCACGGTGGGCTGGTTCGGCTTCAACGTGATGTCGGCGCAACTGATCGAGGCGGTGTCGGGTCTGGTTGCGGTGAATTCGTTGATGGCGATGGTGGGGGGCACCCTGGCTGCGCTGGTGATTGGCCGCAATGACCCGGGCTTCATTCACAACGGCCCGCTGGCCGGTCTGGTGGCGGTGTGCGCCGGGTCTGACCTGATGCATCCGCTGGGCGCACTGGCCACTGGCGCGATTGCCGGTGCGCTGTTTGTCTGGATGTTCATGGTGACGCAGAATCGCTGGAAAATAGACGACGTACTTGGAGTCTGGCCATTGCACGGCTTGTGCGGCGCGTGGGGCGGCATTGCCGCAGGGATTTTTGGGGCCAAGGCGCTGGGCGGGATGGGCGGCGTGAGCCTGGCGTCGCAAGCGATCGGCACCCTGGGCGGCGTGGCGGTGGCGCTGATCGGCAGCCTGGTGGTGTATGGCGTACTCAAACAGCTTGTGGGATTGCGCCTGGATAGCGAAGCGGAATTCAATGGCGCCGACCTCAGCATTCACAGGGTTTCCGCTACAGCCGAACGCGAAACCAACTGGTAATAATCAAGCGCCCCGATAATTCGCCGGCTGCAATGAATCGTTCAGCGTGTCCTTGATGGCGTCCATCCCGCTGGGCGGGCCTGTTGTCCGCGCGGCCTGTTTTTCCGATGATTTTTGCCCGATAGTCACGCACCCCCTAGAATGAGCTGACTCTTCCAGCGTGGATAGCCTTGCTCGCTCGCCGTTTCAACATCCTGGTGTGCCTTGCCGCGCTGTGCGCGGGGCCTGCGCGCGCACTGACGGTGGAGGTGACGGCGCCCGAAGAAATCAAAACGCTGTTGATGCAGCATCTGGAAACGGCGCGCGCGGCAAGGCTGGGCGAGCGGATGGATGCGGAAGAAATGGCGCGCCTGCAGCGGCAGAGCGAATTGACAGCCCGCGATCTGCTGGCCACCGAAGGCTATTTTTCGCCGCAGCTTGAAAGCGCGGTGGAGTGGGTGGGCGACGACTGGCGGGTGGATTACCTGATCGTTCCCGGCGTGCGAACCCGGGTGCGAAGTGTGAAGCTGGGTTTTGACGGCGCATGGGCGACGGGTGAAGAGCAGGCCATGCTGCGCGCGCGCATCGAGCGCAGTTTCCCGCTCAAGCCGGGCATGCCGTTTCGCCAGGCCGATTGGGACCTGGCCAAGCTGGTGGTGTTGCGGCCCTTGCTGGTGGATACATACCCGACGGCGCACCTTTCGGCGAGCGAGGCGCGCATCGACCCCGCCACGCATACGGCGGATTTGACGCTGACGCTCGACAGCGGCCCGGCCTTTGTCTACGGCGTCCCGGTGATCACGGGTGTGCAGCGTTATCCGGAGGCGATCGTTCGCAATCTCAATCCGATGCGTCCCGGCCAGGCTTATCGCCAGCAGGATCTGCTGGACTATCAGGCGATGCTGGAAGCGAGCAGTTATTATGCGCAGGCCACGGTGAGTGTCGACCTCGACCCCAGGCTGGCGTCCGCCTTGCCCGTTCAGGTCGAGGTGATTGAGCGACCCGCAAAACGTTTCAGCGTGGGCGCCGGCATCAGCACCGATACCGGCGCACGGGTGCAGGCATCGTGGCTGCATCGGGACATTCTGGATCGCGGGATGCGGCTCAAATTTGATACGCGTATAGAAACCCGGCGTCAGACCGGATCGGCGGAGCTGGCCTGGCCGCGCAATGCCCATGGCTACGAAAACAGTCTGGGCGTGCAGCTCAAGCAGGAAGACATCGAAGGCCAGAAAACCCGCTCGACTGTGCTGGCGGCAAAGCGCAATCGCACGCGTGGGCAGATCGAGACCACGCTGACGCTGCAATATCAAACCGAACAGCAACGCATTGCCAATGCGGTCAATGCAGGCAACCAGGCCTTGACCCTCAACTACGGCTGGACCCAGCGCAAAGTGGGGCGCGATTTCTATGCCCGGCAAGGGCATGTGCTGAGCGTGCAGGGTGGCGGTGCGCTTGAATCCCTGTTGTCCGACACCCGCTTTTTGCGTCTCTATGGGCGCCACGTACAGTATTTTCCGGTAGGCAGGAATGGACGCCTGGTGCTGCGCGGCGAGCTGGGCAGCGTGCTGGCCCAACGCCGTGACGGTATTCCGACCGATTTTTTGTTTCGCGCCGGTGGGGACAATTCAGTGCGGGGCTATGCGTATCAAAGCCTGGGACGCACCCTGAACGGCGCGGTGGAATCGGTGCGCACGCTCGCCACCGGCACCGTCGAATACAATTATTTTTTCGATCGCAACTGGGGAATGGCGCTGTTTGTCGACGCCGGGGATGCGGCCGACAGCCCGGCCAGTCTTTCGCCTGTGTTGGGCTACGGCGTGGGTGCGCGCTACAGCTCGCCGGTCGGGCCGATCAACCTTGATCTGGCGTATGGCGAAGCCACCCAGAAATTCCGCCTGCATTTTTCACTTGGGCTGTCGTTTTGAGACGTGTCTTGTTGAGGCGCGTTGCCTGGGGCGGGGCCTCGATCACCCTGGCCCTGGTCGTCCTGCTTGCGGCGGGGGTGTGGCTGACAAGCACGCCAAGCGGAT
>NCIF01000152.1 GCA_002256785.1 Hydrogenophilales bacterium 17-61-9 | reverse complement strand
CAAGTCGATCCATGCTCATTAAATGCAAGCAATAAGCTCTACTGCTAACCATTCGTCGCAGCCGACCGCCTACGGCGGCGGCTGAACTCAGGGCGTTAGCCTGCGAAAAACCCGCTTTATTAAGCCCCATGTTTTATTCACCGGCATTTATTTTCTCAAGCGTTTATTCGCTGGGTTTTTGCCGTGTGCCGGGCTTAGCCTTTGGGCAGTGCGCCAGTTTCAAGCTTTTTTGGCCTCTAGCCCTTGCGCTGCTTGCGCCACCAGCTATCATTTTTCAAGCATTGCGTCGCCTTCGTGGCGCAGTGCTTTTTCACGGTTTGCGCTCGTCGTCAATTTGGGGTTTCCCGTTTTGGCTTCTGGGTCTAACCGGGCAGTCAAGCCGACCTGCCTTCGGCAGGCGTCTTACTTTCGTTCGTTAGTCCAGCCATAACGTCAAACAAATCGATAAGTATGAAAAATAGTGCGCTCTTTTTGACGGTATTCGCGTCTTCTTCTGTCTTTGCTCAGTCAACAGCAGAAGACATATATGCACAAGGAGTTATTGGGGCAGCAAGTGTTATCGGTATTATTTTGCTAATCGGAATATATAAATCAGGAAAAATTCTATTGAATTGGCTAAGAAAAATGCCTGGCCAATCCAAAATTTCCAAAGCGCTTATCAACGCAGAGGAGGAGGCTCTTTATGCTCAAGCAGCGAGCGAAGTCGCTGAGGGCGACATTCGCCCCGGTCTATGGGCGAAGGCCACTTCGGCTGTGGAGGGAGATGAAAAAAAGGCACGCGCGCGATACATCGGCCTTCGAGTAGAACAGTTGCAATTTCAAGTAAACGCAACTGGGGCGATGGCGAAAGCTCTGCCTTTAAAAAAAGAAGGTAGTCCCACACCAGAAACACACGTACGCTGTCCAGATTGCAGAGCTTTTATTCGCCGTGAGGCAAGTGTGTGCATTCATTGCGAATGCAAACTTATTCCGCAGTGAAGACATCTGTTTGGCCTGGAATTTATATCGCGCCTAACTCTGCGTTGCATCGGACTGCCTACGGCAGCCGCTGAACCTATTCGTTAAGCATTCATCAACTTCACTTTTAAAGTACCGAAATGAGAAAATTCTCCCTCTCTTGCGCCTTGGTGTTTGGCGCATTGGCTTCTCCCGCTGTTTTTGCACAAATTCAGATGGCGCCGAATGGCTCTTATGTCAATGGTCGTCCGCAAATGGCACCAGATGGCTCATATGTTGGTGGCAGCCCTCGGATGGCACCAGATGGTTCGTATGTTGGTGGCAGCCCTCGAATGGCCCCAGACGGTTCGTATGTTGGCGGGCGCCCTCAAATGGCCCCGGATGGTTCGTATGTTGGAAGCGGTCGCGTTCAAATGGCCCCAGATGGCACCTACGTTAATGGTCACCCTCGGATGGCTCCAAATGGTAGCTATGTTGGCGATGGATCGAACGATTGATTTCGTTGAGTAATTTTATCTAAGCTCAACGATGCGCATTTGACACCGCTGTGCCTAACATTGCGCTCAAGCTGACTAGCCTACGGCCAGCCGCTTATCTTCCGCGTTAGGTCGCACGAGCGGATGCACGGCGCACACTTCCGTCGGCAGCAGGTTCTTCGAGCGCTCGCGAGTTTGGTGCTGCTGATCGATCTATCTTGGTGGACGTCGCCCGATACATCAGTGCCGGAGGGTGACTGGTAAACCAAACGTCGTTGTAGTATTAGCTTTTAAGAGTGGAATATGAACCCAAAAACAAAAAACGCCTTGGTAAGTATTGGATTGTTTGTGTTGACGATTTTGTGCTTACTTTTGACCTCGTCGGCCTTGCGCCAAGTAGGGCCGGTCACTCTGAAGGTAATGGCGGATAACATGACGTACATGGGGGCACCCTGCGGCATTGCGTACCTCCTTCTTCACAAGGTTCTATTCAAGGGCTTGGTCAAGAATCGCTACGTTCATATCCTGCTCTTTCCAGCGTCTGCAGTTGTGTCAGCCTTCTTTCTCTTTCGCTTTTCATTAACGCGGCGCAGTGAGGGAATGAGTTTCTTTGCCAACGAGATTTCTTCAGGGCCACTGTATGGTGCCAGCGCAGCGGGTGTTCTCGCAACGTTCCTGGTCGTATTCGTCGTGACGTTCTTTCTACGCAGAAGAACTGTGCTGTCCCAGTGAAGACGACGAATCGTTGGGGCCTCATGAGAGTTTTTCGTGGTCTTGCTCGTTTTCTTTGCACGATGGCCATCTTTGTCGTCGGCGTCTACACCGCCATTTCGCTGACGGTAGCCTTATTCCTCGTCAACGGCACACTCACCCCTGGCGACGACATGTGGATCGACAGCGCCACCCCAAGTCTTCCGGAGGCACTTGTATTCGCAGGTTTAGGCGCGGCCATTACCGCTGGCTTCGCCTATGCACGCAACAAGCTGGCTTCCAAAACGTCGCAATGAGCTTCCTCGTGTCGCAGAGCGCGCAGGAACGCACGGGACGCGAGGCTCGGTACGGTGCGACCTAACAGGTCGTTCGACACGGACACGCAGCGGCATTGCGCCGCAGGCCGTGCCCGGGAGCATACGTCCTGCGGCGCAATGCCGCTGCGTGCCGGTCAACTCCGACGTTAGCACTACAGAAAACCAATTTATTTCGCCCATGCTTATTCAAACGGCATTGAACTTCTCAAGCGTTGTTCAGCGCTTGGTTTGTCGTTTCTCTGGGCTTCGCCTGCTGGCGTTACGCTGGTTTGTGCTCTTTTTGGCCTCTGGCCCTTGCGTAGCAAGCGCAAGCAGCTATTTTTTTCGTAGTGCTGTGCCGCCTCGGTGGCGCTGCGCTTTTCCGCAGTTCGTGCCCGTCGCCAAATCCAAGTTATCGGTTTTGGTTTCTGGCTCTAACATTTCGGTCAAGCCGACCCGAATTCTGCGGTCGGCTTACCTCGCCCGTTAGCCCAACCCCAGATGGGAATGTCATGAATCACCACATAATCGCCAAATTTTCAATTTTCTTTGTAATGAGCTTGTGTTGTGCCACAGGCGCAGTAGCGGAAGATGGCTGGACCAATATCGGTGTAAGTGAGAAAAATAGAATCCGGTACGATGTAAAAAATGGCTCTTTCGATGTTACGACAACAAAAGGAGGAGTTTCCATAGCTGTTGTCATCGGCCGCATTTCCGACCCTAAAAGCTCAAAGGTTTCAGTTTACAAATGGTATGTCCCATTAAAAGCTTGCGTCGATAAGTTTGGCACTGTAGTGAGTCTGAATATGGCTGGAGTGTACCAATTCGAGAATGATTTCGTTTTTGACGGCGGGAATATTGCCGCCGCAATGGGAGAAACCATCTGCGCTGTTGCCGAATCGCATTTCGCGACGAAAGAGAAGAAGGGTATATAGGTTTTACGTGGCTAACATTGCATTCAACCCGGACGTGCCTATGGCACGCCGGTTAATTTAGGCGTTAGTCCAGGAAGATAAAATTTTGGCTGAAATAATTTTGAGCTTATCCAGCAGAAACTGAAGTCATCTCCACACTTGAGAGACGACTTCGAAAACACGGTGAAGGGAGAGAGTAGTTGAAGTGGCTAAGGGATAAGGTTGGTCAGGCGACGATATCTAAGGCGCTCGCCAACGCGCAGGAAGAGGCTTTCTATGAGCAAGCTGCGCTTGAAGTTGCTAAGGGCGACATTCGACCTGGGCTGTGGGCGAAAGCCATAGCCGTCGCAGATGGCGACGAACACAAGGCGCATGCTCGATATCTTGGCTTTCGAGTGGAGCAAATGCAGCTTCAAAGTAGTGCAGCAGAGGAAGTGGCGAGGATGCATTTGCCAGAAGATGGCGGACATTCGGGCATAAAGAAAGCGTATGACGCTGTCAATGGAAAGTGTCCAAATAGCTCCTGCAACGCAATCATCCCTTTGCAGAGTCAAGAATGTCCCAAGTGCAAAGCGCTTTTCGTAGGCGAAGATGGCTGGAAAGTTCTTCCAATAGCGACGAATTAGCCACACTCCGATAGCGTGAAGCGGTCTAACAAGTCGGTCGACCCGGACACGCGGCACCTTGCCGATCACCTCCAACATTAACCTGCCTTTTATTACTGCTCATTTCAGACTATCAATATCCAAGCGCCATTTACCTTTGCAAGCGTTTATTCGCTGTGGGTTTGGCGTTTCGCGGGACTTCGCCTGCGGACGGTTTTGGTGGCGTTAGGGAAATCCTGCAAAACCTCGTGGTCAGTCTGATAGAAAAATGGGGTCAGATTCTAATTACCCATGAAGCCCGTGGCGGCAAGCGCCGCCACATCTGCCTAATTCCGGCCAGCGCCCAAATGGCGGGCATGCAGGTGGTGGAGACGACCTGCGACGCCAATAGCAACGTGGAAATACATGGCCGATTGGAGGCCAAGTGCAAGCAATACAGCGCGCACTTGGCCTGCGTGATGATTACCTAACCCCAGCACGCAGGGCGTGTTTGAGACCAGCGTTCAGTCGTCGGACTTGACCGCTTCCAGCGGCAGCCCGGCTCGCACCCACCCCGCAATGCCGCCGTTCAGCACATGGGCCTTGCGGCCACGTTTGTGCAGTGATTGCGCCGCCTTCACCGCCGACGCATCGTTCGGGCAGGCGCAGTAGGTAACGATAAGCGCATTGGCGGGCCAGTCCATGGGGCCATCGCGCTCCAGCATGGCCAGTTCGATGTGCCGCGCACCCGCAATGCCCTCGCCCAAGCCCAGCCCGGCGCCCACGGCACGCACATCCAGCACGACCACGGGGGCTCCCTCGCGCATGCGTTGTGCCAGCTCGGTGGGCTGCATCTGGGGCAGCCTGGCCTTGATTCGTGACAGCCTCAGGCGCCGGTACAAGCGCAAGGCTATATAAAGGCCCAATGCCACGGCGACCAAGGCCAGCGCCGCGTTGCCCAGCTCGCCCAGCACCGTCAGCAGGCTTTGAATCTGGCGGTGGAACAGGATGCCCAGGGCAATGCCGCTGCCCGCCCACAGGGCCGAGCCGGCCAGGTTGAAAATCACGAAGGTGCGGGTGCTCATGCCCAGCGCACCGGCCATGGGCGGCGCGAGCGTGGAGAGCCCCGGCACAAACTTCGAGATCACCAGCGTTGCCACGCCACGGCGGGCAAAACTCAGCTCGCTTTGGCGCACGCAGGAGTCGGGCGAAATCGAAATCCTGCACAGCAGCGACAAAACCCGCTGGCCATGGCGGCGCCCCGCCCAGAACCAGATCAGGTCCGCCAGCATCGATGCCACCGCCGCAACCATCAGGGCCAACACGGCAAAGGTGCTGTTGTCGATGCCATCCATGCCCGCCAGCAGCAAAAACGGAAAAGCCGGTATGGGCGCGCCCACCTGCTCGATGAAAACGCCCAGGAAAACAGCCAGCAAACCATGCTCGGCAAACAGGTCAACGAATTGATTCACGATGGGATTCTTGAAAAAGTAGCCTGCTTCATGTGCAGTACTGCTGGTAAGTGGTTTGGAGCCATTCGACACATGGCATCAGCGGTGCGGCATTCAAGCATAGCGGTTCAAATCTGAAGCCACTGCAGCGGAGCGTGTGCGCGGACGTACACTTCTTGCAACAGGCAAAGGCCTTGCTGCGCAGGGGCGCGGCATTTGCCGGCGCCCACCGCCCATGAGCCTTCCAGACCTGTCCTTTCTGCACCAAGCCCAGGCGTCCCGCGACCCGGGGCAAGAAGCGCCCTGGCCCTCCTCGCCTCCCCCCCAGCCCGAGCGCCGCTCGCCCCTGCGGCCCGAGGGGCCCATCGCCGAGCTGATCTCCGAGCTGCGCAGCTACCAGGCCGAGCTGGAGGCCCAGAACAAGGTGCTGCAATACAGCCAGACCGCCGCCGAAAGCGCATCGGAGCGCTTCGAGGCCCTGTTTTCCAGCGTGCCGCTGGCCCTGATGGTGCTGGACGAATACGACGTGGTGGTGCAGGCCAACTCGATGGCGCACCGCTCCTTTCAGCCCACTGAAAAAGACCGCCCCCTCACGGCGCTGATGCCTTTTGTCTGCGAGGACGACACCCACCGCGTGCAAGAGGCCTTCAGCGTGGCGCGCGCGCAGGGCCACAGCGAAGCCACCGAAGTGGTTTTCATGATTGGCGACACCGGGC
>NCIF01000151.1 GCA_002256785.1 Hydrogenophilales bacterium 17-61-9 | reverse complement strand
GTGACGCCATGCGGGCGCAGGATAACGACGGTGTGGCGATGCTCGGAATAATAATCAGGCGCAGCGGTGTGACTGTAATCGAACAGTTTGACGTGACAACCCGCATAGTCGCCGGTCATGACATTGCTTTCCTGGCGCATGTCGCCGCGGCGCAGATAAACAAAGTCATGCAGGTTGAGCGTGCCCGAAGTCGACTCGTTGAAATCGAGATGATGGCTCGCTGCTATCGCCGCCATCAATTGCGCGCGATCGGACAATCGGGCCTTCTCCTTGACCAGCTTGGTGTCATGCATGCGGGCCGACAGTGAATGCGGCATGAACTGATAATAGTTTTCCAGTCCCACCAGCCGGAACGTGCGGCCATCGCGCAGGCAGGCTTCTTCAAACTGGTGCAGATACTCCATCGCGGTGTGGTCGATGATATGCCCGGATTCGCTGGCCAGCAGCGTGACCGTGCAGGCGCGCGGCAGCGATTGCAGCAGCGTGTCCAGCGGCAGCAGGTTAAAGCACACCACCGAACCGAGCGTGATCTGATAATGCGGCAAACCATTGTGTTCTTCCTGCTTGAACTTGATCACCGGGCTGCGGAACAGGTCGAACAGGTTGCGCTGCAAGTGCGCCAGCGACTGCGAGTAGGTCAGGCGACCGGTCAGCACCGTGCGGATCGACGGACTGAGCAGATAAACCAGCATCGCAATTTCCGAGGCAATGCCGATCAGAATGCCGTACAACAGGTCGGTCGCCAGAATCGCCACAATGGTGACCAGAAAAATGACGATCTGGTCGCGGCCAATGGCATAGGTCTTCTGGAACACGCGATATTCGCACAGGCGCCAGCCGACATAAATCAGAATTGCGCCGATGGCGGCGAGCGGCACCCGGCTGATCAGATCCTTGGCCATGAACAGGAACAGGATCAGGAACACCGCGTTGTAAAAATTGGCCCACAGCGTGCGGCCGCCGGCGTCGATGTTGACGCGGCTTTTCACCCCGCCGGGGATGATGGTCAGGCCGCCGAAAAAACTCGACAGCATGTTGGACACGCCCATCGCGCGGAGCGTGGTATTGGCCTGGGATGTGCGCTGGTAGGGATCGATCTTGTCGACCGCGGCGATGGTCGCCAGCGACTCGATACCATCGATCAGCGTCAGCGTGATCACGATCAGAATGACGCCGCCCCACAATTCGGGGCGTTGCCACACGGCTTCAAAGGCCGGTGGCGTGATGCCGCCTTCCAGAATGTTGTCCGGCATGCTGATCAGGAACCGGGCCTCCAGGTTGAAGACATAGCCCAGTGCAATACCCGCCACCGCCACGACCAATGCCGCTGGCACGCGCCTGAGCCAGGGCGTGCTGGCCTGGTTGAGAAAAAACATCAGAAACAGGCAGATCAGGCCGGTCGCCATCACCGGCGCCTCGATGCGCATCAGGCTCTCGGGCAATGCAAGCATGGCGCCGAGCATGTCCTTGGAGAGCGGCGCCAAATCGCCGAGCAAAGGCGGGATCTGCTTGACGATGATCATGATGCCGATTGCCGCCAGCATCGCCTCGACCACCGTGACCGGCAGAAAGATCGCAAAGCGCCCGGCATTCACCATGCTGAGCACGATCTGCACCAGGCCCGTGAGGCAGATCGCCACCAGCAACAGCGGGTAGCCCGCCGCCAGGTCGCCGCCGCCGAGCAGCAGCATGCCGGCAAGCAACGCGGGTGCGAGCCCCGCCGCCGGGCCGCTGATCGTCACATAGGCGCCGCCCAGGAACGGAAAAATCAGGCCCGCGATAATGGCGGAAATGACGCCGGTAATCGGCGGCGCGCCCGAGGCCACGGCAATGCCGAGCGAGAGCGGCAACGACACCAGCGCCACCTGCAAGCCCGCGCCGAGGTCATAACGCCAGTGTCTGAGTCCGGCCAGGCCGTTCTGTGGTTTGTTGTCGGTCTGCATCAATCGTGATGAATACCTTGCGGGTGATTGATCATGCAATGCCCATTATTTGAATAAACGCCACCCTTGCTGTGACGCCTCCCCCAGCGCGCTAGGTTACTTGAATCTCGCCGGTATTTGTAAACAAACCCCGACGCTGTATCCATGCAAATAGAAGGGGTTTCTCCGCTTGCGCGACACGGAAACGCACGCCGGGGCGGCAAGCCGGATAGCGTCGCTGTCGCTATAATCACGTCTGCTTTTCATCGCGTTGCGCGACGCCGGGCGACGGCAAACAGGTCTGCCCGCAGCAACTGCCGCAACAGTAACCCATCCCGCTACAGGAACCCGCTCATGTCGCAATCCACCCCGCTCACCTCCGCCACCAGCGCCATCTGGAACAACCACATCAGCGTGCCCGACACCCCCGCCGGCTTTACCCTGCGCACCACCTTCCCCACCAACCCGAATGGCGTGGAAGTCATGCTCGAACAATGGGAAGCCGGCAGCGCCGAGCCGCCGCACTCGCATCCGGGCGACGACATGACCGTGGTAATCGAAGGCAGGATGGCGGTGCAGTTTTTCATCAAGACCGATGCCGGCCTGGTTGCCGACGGCGCGCCACTGATTCTGAACCAGGGCGAGACGGGTTACATCAAAAGCGGCCGCATCCACGATGCCCGATACATCGAGCCCTGCAAGCTGGTGTATGTGCACGACAAGGCGTTTGGATTTGTAGCGGAAAGTTGAGCGCACGCCATTCGATGCGATGGGCGTCCGCGGGAATCGATTGTTCTGCCTTGGGGATCGGTTAGTCGCGCCGCCAGAACCGGTCCATCAAGGGTTTCACACTGGTGCCGTGAAGCAGGATCGAAAGTGCCACCACAATCAACGTCATTTGCATCAACTCCAATGCCAGGGGTTCCGGGAGTCCGTGCTGGATGGCATACATCAGGTAATAGAGCGAGCCGATCCCACGTACGCCAAACCACGCGCTCAACCCCTGAATTCGCCAGGGTGTGCGCGATCCGATCAAACTGGCAAAAACACTGACCGGGCGGGCCAGCATAAACAAGAACAGGGCCAGCCCCACCGCTTTCCAGCTCCACGAATCCAGAAACAGCGACCCGCCCACCAGCAGAACAAGGATCACTTCAGACAGCCGCTCCAGATGTTCCTTGAACACCAGCGAGCCTTCGCTGACCAGTGGCAAGGGCTCGAGAATAGCGCTTTCCCCAGCCGCCGTATTATCGCGGGACGCGACGGCTACCGCCCTGGCGTCCAGTACCCGGCTGGCCAGTTTCATCTCGGTCTGGCGCAATGCGACTGCTGCGAACAATCCCGCCCACCGTGGCCCATAGCACATCCACCCCGATCCAGTTCAGGCCAAACTCGCCGAGTTCATGCAGGCCCAGCAAGCCCAGCCCCAGCATCACGAAGGGGAAAGCGCTGCCATCGTTCATGCCGGCTTCGCTGGTCAAGGTAAAGCGCAATAGATCACGGTCGCCGGGATGACGAATTTGCACCTCCGTGGCCAGCACCGGATCGGTCGGCGCCAGGATCGCGCCCAGCAAAACGCCGGCCCCCAGCGGCAGGCCCAGCGCATAATAAGCAAAGGCTGCGACCATCGCGACGGTCAAGGTCATGGAAACCGTCGCCAGTAAAATCGGCGCGCGCCAGCGAGCAAGGCTGAACGGCGCCGGCATTTTGACGCCGGCAGAAAACAGGGAAATCAATACCGCAACTTCAGTCAGCACTTCCAGCAGCGCGGATTCCTTGAGCGGATTGAAGTGAAACAAGTTGAGCACGGTTGGCCCGACCAGTATGCCCACCGCCAGATAAATAATGGCGGAGGTAACCGGGGAGCGCTTGAGGATGGATGAGGTGAGGCCCATGGCAAGCAACAATCCGCCAACGAGCATGAACCATTGTGCGTTAGTCATCGATACGGCCCGGAAGAATACGTATGCAGCGCAGGATACGATGCGCCTTCACCCTAAAACAATCACCTGGCCCTGCTGCAGCGGCGTCAACGTCCAGTCCGGCGCCGCAGCGCGCAGCTCCGCCATGATCGCCGCCTCGTTGCCCGGTTTCAGATGCGTAATCCAGACTTCCGGCCGTACGCGCAACGCCTGCAAGGTTTCGGCCAGCGAATCCGGCCAGTGATGTTTGGACGCCTGTGCAATATCGGCAAGCGCGTTTTCGAACGAGGTTTCGATGATGAGGTGGCGCAGGTCGGGGATGGCGTTGAGCGCTGCGGTGAAAGACTCGCTGCTGGTGGTATCGCCGCTGAACACCAGGCTGCCGCCTGCCACGCTCACCTGAATGCCGCATGCCGGCACCACATGGTTGACCGGCAGCGGTGTGAACGTACGCGCACCCAGGGTGAGACTACTCCCCATGGGCAAGGGCTCGAATTTCAGCCAGGGTGCGTCGATGCTGGGAATGGCGCGAAAGTCCGGCCACAGATGCCAGTTGAACAGATGATCGGACAGCACCTTGAGCACCTCGGGCAGCGCATGCACGACGACCGGCGTGCGGCGCTGTTCGCCCACGGCGTCGAGCAGCAATGGCAGGCCCAGCACGTGATCGAGGTGGGCGTGGGTGAGGACCACATGGTCGATCGCCCGCAACGCATCCAGGCTCAAGGTGGTGATGCCGCTGCCGGCGTCGATCAGGATATCGTCGTCGACCTTGAAGCAGGTGGTGTGACGCCCGCTGCCGATGCCGCCGCTGCAGCCGAGTATGGTCAGTTTCATTTGGTGGTGTAGACGAATACGCCATCCCAGTCATGTTGGGGTGGAACGTCGCGGAAATGCGCGATGCGTTCGAGATAGATGTCGTAGAGCTTGCGCGGCGCGCGCTCGTTGAGCGCACGCAAGGCCGATTCTGCGACATCCCAGTCCTGCTTTTGATAGCTGGCAAACGCGGCTTCGAAGTCGGCGGCGTTCTGCTTCACGGCCGGATCGAGATCGGCTGTGGAACCCAGCGGTTCATAAATCGCCACCGGGGTGGCCTTGCCCTTGACGCGCACCTCGTCGACTTTCATGAAGACATGCACGGGATCGGCCTCGACCGTGGCCTGGGTGGCCAGGATGCCGACGCCATATTGCTTGGTGATGCCTTCCAGCCGCGAGCCCAGGTTCACCGCGTCGCCCATCACGGTGTAGGACATGCGAAATTCCGAACCCATGTTGCCAACGCTCATGCGCCCGGTGTTGACGCCGACGCCGATCTGCACGTCCGGCCAGCCGCGCGCGGCAAACTCCCGGTTCAGTTGCGGCAGCGCGGCCTGCATCTCGAGCGCGGTCTGCACCGCGCGGCGGGCGTGATCGCTCAAATCCACCGGCGCGTTCCAGAACGCCATGATGGCGTCGCCGATGTATTTGTCGATGGTGCCCTGGTGTTGCTGGATGAGGTGCGTCATGGTCGACAGGTAGGCGTTCAGCACTTCGGAAAGCTCGGCCGGCGGCAGGTTTTCCGAAAAATTGGTAAAGCCGCGGATGTCGGAAAACAGCACGGTCATGTCGCGCGACTGGCCTTCCATGGTGTAGTGCGCCGGGTCCTGGCTCATTTCCGCGGCCAGCTCGGGCGGCACATACTGGCCGAACAGCTTGGTCATCTGGCGCTTGTTGCGGGTTTCGGCAAAAAACCCGTAGGCCGTATTGAGCGCATACAGGCCGAATACCGTGAGCATCGGCGCCGCCATCGGCACCACCCAGAAACGCGACCAGGCGGCCGCATAGGCCGCCAGCAGCAGCGCCAGCAAAACAATGCTGGCTGCCAGCCCGATCAGCGGACCAAAGCGCAACAGCACCCACGTGAGCAAGGCCCCCAGAGCCAACACGGCCAGCACGCGCGCATCGTCCGACCACGGCGGCGTGCTCCGCGTGGCGCCGTCGAGCATGCCTGCAATGAGATGAGCATGGATTTCCACCCCGGGGAAAGTGCTGGAGAACGGCGTAACACGCAAATCGGCCAGCCCCGGCGCGGTCGACCCCAGCAGCACGATGCGGTTTTCCAGTTGCGCCAGCGGCGCCTTGCCCGCCAGCACCTGCGCGACCGAAATATAGGGGAATGGCGCGCCTGCGCGATACGGCACATGCACGGTGCCGTCGACGCTCAGCGGCACCCGGATGCCGCCGACTTCGACCCAGGGTGTGGCGTATTGGCGGCCCAGAATACTGCCTGTGTCGACCCCGGCGGTCAGCGGGTCGCCGCCAAAGGCCACGCGCAGGGTGGATACCGACAAGGCCGGGTAATACCCTGCGCCATAAGGCGCGACCAGATGCATCTGCCGCGCCGTGCCGTCTGCATCGGCACGCATGTTGAAAAAGCCCGCGCCCTGCGCCCCATTCTGGAAGGTGGGCAGGTTGGCGCCGTAACCGGTGGCGGACGGCATGCCCGGTTGCAGCGGATCGAACGCCGACAGCGGCAATGAAGGCGGCGGCAGGCTGCCCGACCTGGCATCGCCATAACCTGCCGGAATGAAATAAAAACCCATGGAAACCGGACGCTCGGCGAGCGCCCGGGCAAAGCGCGCGTCGTAATCGAGACGCGGCGCGAGCCGTTTCAGCGCCGCCTGAAAATCGCGGCTGCCCGCGAGATCGCTTGTTGCCAGCTGCTTGAGGCTGTCCAGTCCCGAACTGTTATCCGGCTCGGCGAACACCACGTCGAAGCCCAGTGCGCCGACGGCATAACGGTCGTGCAAGGTGTCGACCAGCGCGCTCATGGTGTCGCGGCTCCATGGCCAGCGGCCGACGCTTTTCAGGCTGGCTTCGTCGATGTCGAGAATCGCGATGCGGTCATCCGGCCCGACGGGCGCGGTGCGCTTGAGCCAGGCGTCATACAGCCAGGCTTCGGCGCGCTGCATCGGCGCGATGTGGACGAGCCCGCCCACATGCGCTGCGATCAACCCGACAAACAGCGCAGACAATGCGGCCTGCGCCAGCCTGGATGGCAATCGCATCAACGGATCTTGTAAAAACGATTGGCCAGCTCTTTGCCCTGGATGCCGTCGAGACGATCGCCCACAGCCTCGCCCAATGCAGCCAGGCGATCAGCCGGATGCGGATGGGTTTTGTAGAGCAGGCTGGTGCGGTTGTCCTTGGCCGGCAAGGCCGCCATGTCCTGCAGCACGGTCGGCAAGCCCCAGACGTCGTAGCCGGCGCGGGCTGCAAACACGATACCGACACGGTCCGCCTCGAACTCGGCATCCTTGTCGAGTCCGCGCGCCATGATTTCGGCGCCGTTGCCGATCAGGTTCTGCACCATCTGGTCGCTGCCCTGCGCCTTGCTGCTGGCGGCCTGTCCCAGCGCGCCAATCAGACTGGATTTTTTGAGCACCTTGAGGTGATGCCGCTGGGTGACGTGGGCGATTTCGTGTCCCAGCACACCCGCCAGCTCGGCCTCGTTGTTGAGACGCCGATACAGGCCTTTGGTCAGGAAAATATAGCCGCCCGGCGCAGCAAAAGCGTTGATGTCCTCGGTATCGAGCACGCCGAAATGCCAGCTGGTGTTCTTGCGCCCGGTCTGCAGCGCGACCCAGTTGCCGACCCGGTTCACATAGCGCTGCAACCCGTCGTCCCGCACCAGCGGCACCGCGCCCAGCAGGTTGCCCGATATCTGCTTGCCGATCCGGTTTTCCTCTTCGGGCGAGTAATCGCCAAACAGCGCAAATCCCAGTTGACCCGCATCCACTTTCTGTTTGGCGGCCGGGGGCGACGCCGCGGCGCTTTGTGCGCCTGCCGGAGGCGGGGTCGCCGCCGGTTGCGTTTTCTTGTCCTTGTTCAGTTCCTGATTCAGGCGGTCTTCCAGCAGTTTGCCAAAATCAAACCCCATTGCCACGCCGCTGAAAGACGCGAGCGAAATGGCCAACACCATCAATTTTGTTTTCATCAGTTGTTCTCCCACGACGATGAGGGCTGGGCGGGCCGGGGTTCGGGCAAGCCCGGCACCTTGACCGATGCCAGACCGGACTGTGCGGCAAAGCTCCGGGCCTGCGATGCCGTCACTGCCCCGGCTTCCAGCCGCGCCAGTTCGTCAGCATTGAACCTGGCCTGTTTCAGGTCTTCGTCATTCAAACCGCGCAAACCGGCCACCGCGACGACGCGGCTGGGGTCGGACCGGGTGGTGGCGGCGCCAAACACATCCCCGGCGCCGGCGCCGCCCGTTCCGCCTGCGCCTGCGCGTACCGACAACAAGCGGATCCAGCCGGTGCTGCGGCCTGCCGTGACGCGCAGCCAGCCCCCCTGTTTGCTCAGAATATTGACGCTGGCGCCTTTGGCAACGCTGGCCTCAACCCTGGAACCCGAAGTGGGCTGGCTGAAAAGCTGCTCGTTGCGCAGCACCGTGCCGGGCGATGCCCAGGCCGATGCGGCTGAAACGCATAGCAAGAATGCGCTGACTGGAATCAGGAATTTTTTCATCGTCTGTCTTCTCCATCTGGTTGCAAGACTGTATGGCCTGCGCCGGTAATGGCGCAAGGCCCTTTTATAGCGTTAATATGCCGCGATGAATTTTCTGGTTGCATCCATCGAATCGCTCGGCGCCAAAGTCACCGGCTGGTTCAGCGTCGGCTACGACATCTTTGCCTTCCTCTTCAGGTCGCTCCTGCTGTCGCTGGATCGCGCCACCTGGAACCGCGCCACTTATGATGTCGTGATCAAGCAGGTGTACTTCACTGCGGTTCAGATTCTGCCCGTATTTCTGGGTTACGCACTGGTCATTTCGTGGCTCATCATCACCATCATTTTGACTACCGCGCGCGATTTCGGCCTGACCGCGTTCGCCAGCGAAATGACGATCCGCGTGCTGGTGCTGGAGCTGCTGCCCTTCCTGACCGCGCTGTTTATCGCCTTGCGGTCCGGCAGCGCCATCAACACCGAAGTCGCCCTGATGAAGGTCAACAACGAATTGGACGCCCTGGCGCATTGCAAGGTTCCGCCCATGCAGTTCGAGTTCCTGCCGCGGCTGATCGGCGGCGTGATTTCGGTCATCACGCTGGCCAGTCTGGCCGGACTGCTTGCCATGCTGCTGTCCTATCTGTCGATTTATGGTCTCAGCATGGCAGGGTTTGATGCCTTTACCCAAATCCTCGCAAAAATTTTCAATTTGAAAATCCTGTTCGGACTCATTATCAAATGCGCCCTGTTCGGCCTGGCCGTCACCCTGATCCCGATCACGGCCGGACTCGAAACGCCGAAAAAACTTTTCATGGTCCCGGTCTCCGTGCTGCGCGGCATGATGCGGGTGTTCTTTGCCATTGTGGCGATAGAGGTGGTGTCATTAGCGCTCAAATACATCTGACCCCGTTTGCCGACCGTGCTGCGCTGATGGCGGCCGTCGCCGCCCTGCCCGACGATGTGGCGCGCGTGGCGCTCGACCTGCCGCTGCGGGCGAATTTAACGGCGCTCGACAACATTGCCCTGATCCCGCTGTATCAGCGCCATTGCAACGCGGCCGAGTCGACGCGACAGGCACAGGCGATGCTGGACCAGCTGGGTTACGCCG
>NCIF01000253.1 GCA_002256785.1 Hydrogenophilales bacterium 17-61-9 | reverse complement strand
GCGCATCAGCTCGAACTTGAAAAATGCGCGCACGATTTGCCTGAGAGGTTTGCTCGCCAGGTTGAATTTCATCCAGCACCCGTTTGTACTCACCCATGAGCAACAATGCCTCGCCGAGTTGGGGTTTTATCAGTTCGCTGTTTACCCCCAGTTTCGCTGCCCGCGTGAGCTCCTTTTCAGCCTCGTCTCCCATACCTGCCTTGAGATAAACCTGCCCAAGGAGCAAGCGCGCCTGTGCGCTGTCCGGGTTTTTCTGGATGGCATTTTTCAGCTCGACAATGCTGCCTTTGAGGTTGTCCTTGTCCTCAAAATCCTTGGCACGCTGAATATGCTCCTGCTCGGTCAGATTGGCCGTGCTGTCGCATCCGGAAAGCGCGACGGGTACGGATAAAGCAAGCGCGATCGCCAGGGCAACGGGGTGTTTGGTCATTTATCTCGGCTCCATTTATGACAACGCTGGCCGGCTGGCTGGCGCTTTCAATCTAGTGATTATTTTTACAGCTGTTTGCCGGGGCAATATCCCGGGGTCAGTGCGCGGCTTCCCAATTATGTCCCGCCCCCACGCCGACCCGCAACGGCACTTTTAGCGCAGCCACATTACACATATAACCGGGCAATTCGGCGCGCACGCGGTCGAGTTCGTGCTCGGGCACTTCGAGGATCAGTTCGTCGTGCACTTGCAGCAATAGACGACTATCCAGTTGCTCACGGTCGAGCCAGCCCTGCACGGCGATCATCGCCAGCTTAATGAGGTCGGCGGCGGTGCCCTGCATCGGCGCATTGATGGCGGCGCGCTCGGCGCCCTGGCGGCGTTGCGGATTTTTGGCGTTGATTTCCGGCAGGTAAAGCCGGCGACCGAACACGGTTTCGACATACCCCTGGCTGCGCGCGGATTCGCGGGTGCGCTGCATGTAGTTGGCCACGCCCGGATACCGCGCGAAATAGCGGTCGATGTAGGCCTGCGCGGCGGAACGGTCCAGATTGAGCTGGCTTGCCAGGCCGAAGGCCGACATGCCGTAGATCAGGCCAAAATTGATGACCTTGGCCATGCGCCGCTGCTCGCTGTTCACCTCTAGCAGCGGCACGCCGAACACCTCGGATGCCGTGGCAGTGTGGATGTCGCGGTCTTCGGCAAACGCAGTCAGCAAGCCGGCGTCGTCCGACAGGTGCGCCATGATGCGCAACTCGATCTGCGAATAATCAGCCGACACCAGTTGATGCCCTGGCGGAGCGATGAAGGCTTCACG
>NCIF01000252.1 GCA_002256785.1 Hydrogenophilales bacterium 17-61-9 | reverse complement strand
GACAAACTCTGCTGCGAGCAGCTTTCCAGCATCAGCAGGTTCACCATTACGATATTTCACGGTGTATACGACTGAAAAGGTATCCCCGCGACGCAAGTCGTTACGAAAGTCTACGTTGGTCGACAGGATTTCCGCCATCTTGTCGGCGATCTTGTCGGGAATGCCGGCGCTATCGGTCGCGCCATACAGTGAGGACAAGACGCGACCTGAGCGCATGACGACACGCATTTCAGTCGCCTGGTCACCCTCTTCGGCAATAAATGCATCGCCCTGTCGACGGACGATCAGATCGGAAGCATTGTTGCGCTGAAACTGTATGGTCATTAACTGACCATCTTGTGTTGTTGTGACCTGAATGAGCTTGCCTGGGCCGACGTTGGCAGACAACTGATGCACTGCGTCGGTAGACAGCAAGCGTTGAATTTCAAGGTCGTCGATATTCATGCGCGACAGGGCGCTGGACAAGGTGTCGCCGGATTGCGTCACGGTTTCACGAGCGAACGTGGCGTTACGGGATGTCGTGAGCACTGGTAATGCGATGGCTTCGGTAATGGTTTCCGGAGCAGTGTCGAGCGTACTGGTGTCAGGTGTGAGGCCGAATGCGGCAACAACACCAAAGAGTGGCAAGCTGGAGAGCGTAACCAAGGTGCGCAGGCTGAAGCGGCGTTCCGCCCCGGTCATGCGATCGGTTAACATTCTCAGTTTGGTTAGCGGCATATGACCGGTTCCCTTCCGTAATCGAACCCCATTCTACCATGGATGTAGTGGGGGATTAGTCAGTCCAAACAGCAGCTTGCGCTGTGCAGGATGAAATGGCATGTAATGCTTACGGTCATGGGCGGGCAAACTTGACTGTCACAGAGAGGAAGTTGATGCAGGGCGCTTTGCAGGAAATCAAACGTGGGGCACACGAGTTGCTGGTTGAGTCTGAACTGGTCGAGAAGCTGAAGCTGGGCCGCCCGCTTCGGATCAAGGCGGGGTTTGATCCTACCGCCCCTGATCTTCACCTGGGCCACACGGTGCTGCTAAACAAGTTGCGGCAGTTTCAGCTCTTGGGTCATCAGGTTGTGTTCTTGATTGGTGACTTCACCGGAATGATTGGCGACCCGACAGGGAAAAACACGACAAGACCGCCCCTGACGCGCGAGGCGGTGATCGAGAATGCCCTGACTTATCAGGATCAGGTATTCAAAATCCTTGATCCGTCGCTAACCGAGGTGCGTTTTAATTCGGAATGGATGGAAGGGCTGGGTTCGGTCGGAATGATTCGTCTGG
>NCIF01000150.1 GCA_002256785.1 Hydrogenophilales bacterium 17-61-9 | reverse complement strand
CTGCGTTGTGCGCGTGCGCAACGCGACGATGTGTTGATGCCCGAGATCGAACGCGTCTGGCAGGCCAATCTTCAGGTCTACGGCGCGGACAAGGTCTGGCGGCAGATGAAACGCGAAGGCACTGACGTCGCGCGCTGCACCGTCGAGCGCCTGATGAGCCGTCTGGGATTGCGCGGGGCAGTGCGCGGCAAAGTCGTGCGTACGACGGTGCCGGACCCCAAACAGCCGTGTCCGCTGGATCGGGTGAATCGCCAGTTCAAGGCGGATCGCCCGAACCAGCTATGGGTGTCGGACTTCACCTATGTTTCGACTTGGCAGGGCTGGTTGTATGTCGCCTTCGTCATCGATGTCTTTGCCCGGCGCATCGTCGGCTGGCGGGTCAGCCGATCGATGACGACGGACTTCGTGCTCGACGCGCTGGAGCAGGCGCTCTACGCCCGTCAGCCCGAACGCAACGGCAGTCTCGTCCATCACTCGGATCGGGGCTCGCAGTACGTCAGCATCCGCTACAGCGAGCGTCTGTCCGAAGCGGGTATTGAGCCGTCGGTGGGCAGTAAGGGCGACAGCTACGACAACGCGCTCGCCGAGACGATCAACGGGCTGTACAAGGCGGAGCTGATCCACCGGCGCGGCCCATGGAAGACGCGGGAAGCGGTCGAACTGGCGACGCTGGAATGGGTGGCGTGGTTCAACCACCTCCGGCTGCTTGAACCGATCGGCTATATCCCGCCCGCCGAAGCTGAGGCAAACTACTACCGGCAACTCGCCGAACAGGCTGAGTCAACGGCCTGTACTTAAACCAAATGGCCTCCACGAAACACGGGGCGGTTCAGTGTCCCCTATGAGTTCAAGGACGCCAATCAGTTACTTGCCGACTTCTTCAAGGAAGTGGATCGCGTAATAAAGGAAGCAATGAAATGAAAAAGATCGCCATCGGGATCATGTCCCAAGAGAAAATCCGCGAACGCATGCTGGCTATCGCCAAGGGCGAGCACAAACCCAAACCCGGCGAACCCAAAATCTGGTTCACCTCAATGAAATCTCTGGCTGAAGTCCTGAGCGACGACAATCGCGCCCTACTCAAGACGATCCGTGATTTGCAGCCTGAATCCATCAGCGGGCTGGCCGTTATCACCGGCCGCAAACCCGGAAACCTTTCGCGCACCCTAAAAACCATGTCCCACTATGGGATAGTGGAAATGCGCCGAGAGAATCGCCACGTGCGGCCCATTGTCATGGCAACCGAATTCCAAATACTTGCAGCGTGAAATTTAGCGCTGCATCGTACCTCTTCAAGGCCACACGCCTAATCGATGGAATCCTTCTTTGCGGTGTATTAGCTGACGAGACATCATCTCGTGTAAAGCGGTTGCGACCGGCTCTAGTCGGCCATCGGCCGTCACTGGCTGGGAGGGGGAAATGCGTTACTGGTCGGCCGGTGTAGGACAGTAAGCTGCCAGACGAGAAACCGCTACGAACTTCTGCTCATCGGCCTTATGTGAAGCTTCACATAAGGCCGATTATGCACAGTCCTCGATTATGTGAAGTTTTAGAACGGATTGTGCTGAGAGGTAGGTGAGAAGCGGCACGGCAGCGGTTGATGCTGCTGTCTGCTGGACATAATTTCTACGCTCGTCTGAAGTAGTGGATCCACTTCAGGAGACCATTATGAAATCCACCACTAGACGCTTGCCTTGAAATGAACGTCATCCCGCATGTGGCGCAAAACACCTCGGGGCGCCGCTCCGCGGTGCCGGATGCAATCGCTGCCAGTGCGGGCTACGCCATCTCGGTGCAGAAAAGAAAACTCATCGAGCAAGGCTTCGGGTGGGCAAAGACCGTGGGCGCATCCGGCAGGTGATGGTGCGCGGGTTGAAGAAGGTCGATCAGATGTTTGTGCTGACCATGGCGGCCTACAACCTCACGCGCATGCGCACGCTGGGAAAAATCCGTCCGCAGACGGCGTGAAGGGCGGGAAATGCGGGGAAATGGGGCTCAAAAGGTCGAAAACGAGCCCAAAGAGAGCGGAAGTTTGATGATGCGAGCGAACTGAATGAAAAATCGAACTTTTAGAGCAACGTGCCACGCATCCGCGTGGGGTATTTCAGCAGCCTGCTAAAGCCCTGTGCTCGAACGAATCCGGCTCGTTCAACTCATTCAGACAATAATTCCCTGATCCGTTTCTCCAAATCAGGGCTGTTGGGGGTCAAATGCACGATCCAATAGTGAGCTTTGTCTACCGTGGGCCTGCCCTGATGCGAGCGCCCTGTTCGCAGGATGAATGAGTTGTCCTTCGGGTTCACACTGTGCAAGCCATCGCCCTTGTCCAAATCCCAATAGAATGGGCTTGAAAATGGTTTTCGCCGGAAGAAATTGGGGGCAACCTTGCTGCTGTCCCATTTGATCTTCAAACGTCGCCCCCGCAGTAACGAAACCGTGGCGTTTGGGATGTCCTGGCTGTTTTGAATAACCTGCTCGCCACGCGCCAGATACTGCTCGATCTTCACCTCTGCCGAAGTCTGCATCGTCGCCGTCTCTTCGACTACCAACTTGGCTACGGGCTGGGCCTGTTTGACTTTCTCCGGCTGAAGTGTTGGCAGCATTCCCTCACCACCCGCCTTGAGATCGTTCCTGATAACCGACGATATTGTCTCGTCTGCAAAACCCGCTTCCTTGAGCCTCACCACCCTGTCGACGTTGCCGTAATCGTTTTCGATCATGAAGCGGATGACATCCTCACCGAGGCCCGACGTCTTCAGCCTAGTCAGTTCCTCGGTAGTCAACGCAGCCAGAGCAGTCCCGGAAGAAACCAGGGCAAAGGCGCCGATCAATAAAAGAATTATCGTTTTCATTCCAGAAATCATGATCAAGCTCCTCATTCAAACAATCAGTTGGTGACCCCAATTACGTGGGGAAAAACTCAGGGTAGCTCAGATAAGGTTATTTTCCCGGCAGGGAATGAATATTGAATGCCCCCTCCTAACAATTAAAAATTGTAAATGAATCGCCCCGGCTTTCCTAGGGAAGGTCTGCATAACCCCCCCAATCATCCCGGAATCTGAGACAGTTAGCGACATGAAACAAATCAGCCTTGCTGCCACCGGATTCGAGATTGTGACCAAACGAACGCGCAAGCGCGAGTTTCTTGATGAGATGAACCAGGTCGTGCCGTGGGCTGAGCTGATTGCCCTGATCGAGCCGCACGCCCCAGCGGGCAAGACTGGTCGCCCGCCTTTTGCTGTCGCCACCATGCTGCGCATTCACTTCATGCAGCAGTGGTTCGGTCTGTCCGATCCTCCATGGAGGAAGCCCTGTACGACGTGCCGCTGTACCGGGAGTTCGCCGGACTGGACGCAGGCGTCACCCGTATGCCCGACGAATCCACCATCCTGCGGTTTCGTCACTTGCTGGAAGGCAACAACCTGAGCATCCAGTTGCTGGCCGCCATCAACGCCACACTGGCCACCAAAGGTCTGCTGCTCAAGAGCGGCACCGTGGTCGACGCCACGCTGATTGCCGCGCCGCCCTCGACCAAGAACCGGACGGGTGAACGCGATCCCGAGATGCACCAGACCAAAAAGGGCAACCAGTGGCACTTCGGCATTCGAACTCTACCGGAGATAGCCGGTTTGCAATTCATGCCGGCGCTTCGGGTTATAGAACATCTCGATGTAATCAAAGACATCGCGCCGTGCATTCCCAGTCGAGGTAAATCTCGCGTCGGATGCGCTCGCACTTGAGCAACTGGAAGAAGCTCTCAGCCACGGCGTTGTCTTGGCAGTTGCCGTGTCGGCTCATGTCGGGGACCGGGTTATGTGACTTCAGAAAAGTCTGTCAGTCGTAACTGCTGATGACCGGCTTGGTCGCATGGCGCCGCCAGACAGCCATCAACAGGGCCCTGATCGCCAGTTCACGGTCCATGCGTGGCTGCATCGATCAGCCCACCACCTGGCGCGCGAAGAGGTCGGGTACTACAGCCAGAATTGTCATGGAGCCGAGTATGAGTAATGTGGTGGGCCTTGCGGGGTTTCAGTGCCCGGTGGCAGCATGGCCATGCACTCCGTATATGGGCTGGTTGAAGTTTTTCCCCAAGAGGGTCTGGATGTGCTCGATCCGTATCTCGTGAACCTCGGCCCACGCCAGCAACGCGCCGCTGATGTACTCGGGACCGTTGTCGCAGCGGATCGCCGATGGTCTGCCGCGCCACTCGATGATTTGATCCAGCGAACGGATCACCCGCGCTGCCGGCAATGACAGATCGGCTTCGATCCCCAGTCCCTCACGGTTGAATTCGTCCAGCACGTTGAACAGGTGGAAACTACGGCCGTCACTTAACTAGTGGTGCATGAAGTCCATCGCCAGACCTGCTTGATCGTGTCCGGCACGGCCAGCGACTGCAGCTTTCAGCTGCCCATTTGGCCATCTGGCGGCGCTGAGATGGCCGCACGCATTTTTTTGCGAGCCCTCCTTGAGGACGTCGGCGCTCATCCGCGACTCGGAGTGCCGTCATATTTCGAGCGCCATTTGTAGAACGTGGCGGAGCTGATGCCAAGCTCACGGTATAGCTCCGGAACAGGCGTGCCGGACTCTGCCTACTTGAGAATACCAATGATCTGGCTGTCGGCAAAACGTGATTTCTCCTGTGTTTTAATAATGTCGCGGTTTCGGATAAGCTCCGGGCTGATGTTCTCGATTGATGGTGCCAAGTATGCTTACTGTCCATGAGCTGGCCTGCGAGCGTGGCGAGTACCCGTTGTTCAAAAATTTAGGTTTCGAGTTGGGAAGTGGCGAGGTTTTATTGGTGCGGGGCGGTAACGGGCGCGGCAAGACCAGCCTGTTGCGCATCCTCTGCGGCCTGTCCGCGCCTGCCGCAGGCTGGGTGCGCTGGCGCGACCTGCCCATCAAGACGGCGCACGAGCAATATGGGCGGGAGATGGCCTACATCGGGCATGCCAACGGCATCAAGGACGACCTCACTCCTATGGAGAACCTGCGGATCGCGGCTGCGCTGGGCGGCCGCGTTCTGGATGACGCGGCCGCCACGGCTGCGCTGGAGCAGGTGGGCCTGTCGCGTTGCATGGATTTTCCCGCTCGCGTGTTGTCCTTTGGCCAGCGTCGGCGCGTTGCGCTGGCAGGGCTGATGACGGCTGGCGCCCTGCTGTGGATCCTCGACGAACCCCTCACCGGGCTTGACGTCGACGGGGTAGCGATGGTGGAGCGGATGATCCACGATCACGTCGTGGCGGGCGGGATGGCGATCATGACCACCCATCAACCACTGGTGCTGGGCGGCCTGGCGCCCAAAACCCTGTCGGTCGGGGAGTGAGCGTGGTTCTTGACGCTTTAGCGGCTTTAGAACCACGGCCTACCCCTTATGCCATTCAGGGTACCTGCGGGTGCAGCGTGGATGCGCATGGACTGCAATGCTGAAATTCCTGTTCACCGTCATTCGCCGCGATGTGCTGCTGGCAGCGCGGCGACGTGGCGACTGGCTGACCGCGCAATTCTTCTTTGTCATGGTGGTGAGCATGTTTCCGCTCGGCGTCGGGCCGGAGCCGGGCATGCTGCGTACCATCGGGCCCGGGGTCGTATGGGTGGCGGCGCTGCTGGCCTCGCTGCTGTCGATGGAGCGGCTGTTCGCCGACGATTATCGCGACGGCACCCTGGAGCAAATGCTGCTGTCACCTTATCCCAACACCTTGCTGGCCCTGGGAAAGGCGATTGCGCACTGGATCATCAACGGGATTCCGCTGTTGCTGATTGCGCCGTTGCTGGGGATTCAGTTCAATTTGCCGGCCGAGGCATTGTGGACGCTGGTCCTGTCGCTGGCCATCGGGACGCCCATCCTGTCCTTGTTGGGCAGCATCGGCGCCGCGTTGACGCTGGGCTTGCGAGGCGGCGGCGCGCTGGTCACCCTGCTGATCATGCCGCTTTACGTGCCGGCGTTGATCTTCGGCGCCGGCGCGGTGGAGGGTGTACTCTCCGGCACAGGTTCGGAGGCGCATCTCTCGCTGCTTGGGGCGTTTCTGATGATGTCGCTGTTGCTGGCGCCCTGGGTGAGCGCAATGGCACTTAAAGTTTCTGTGGAGTAGGCATTTGAATTTGTACTACTACGCTTCGCCGTCGACCTTCTACCCCCTGGCCGGTAAGCTGATCCCGTGGTTTGCGGCGCTTGCGTTCATCCTGACAACGGTCGGCCTCTACATCAGTTTTTTCGTCGCGCCGACCGATTTCCAGCAGGGCGAGGGCTACCGCATCATCTTCATCCATGTGCCGGCAGCCTGGATGTCGATGTTCATCTACGTCGTCATGGCCTTCTGGTCGGCCATCGGGCTGGCCTGGAATACCCGTCTGTCGTTCGTCATGGCGCGCGCGCTGGCGCCCACCGGCGCCATGTTCACCTTCGTCGCGCTGTGGACCGGCGCGTTCTGGGGCAAGCCGATGTGGGGCGC
>NCIF01000251.1 GCA_002256785.1 Hydrogenophilales bacterium 17-61-9 | reverse complement strand
CGCATACGCATTGAGCTTGTCGAGGTCGGGACCGAAAATCTTCACCGCCAGATCGCCGCGTACGCCGATGATCATTTCAGACACGCGCATTTCAATCGGTTGCGTGAAGCTGTATGAGATGCCGGGCATGGGGTCGAGCACTTTGCGTATTTCGTCCAACAACGCCTCCTTGCTCTTCATGCGCCACTCGTCGCGCGGCTTTAACTGCAAGTACGTATCGGTCTGGTTAAGCCCCATCGGGTCGAGGCCGATTTCGTCGGAGCCGGCACGTGCAACGATGCCGGTCACCTCGGGAATGGCTTTCATGAGGGCCTGGTGAATCTTCAGATCGAGCGCAGCACTTTGTTCCAGGCTGACCGAAGGCAGTTTCTCGATGCCGACGATCAGATCGCCTTCGTCCATCGTCGGCATGAAGGTTTTGCCGACCTGGGTGTAGACCACACCCGCCCCCACCAGCATCGCCACCGCCACCCCGACGACGACTCCCTGCCGGCGCATGCCCCAGGCAAGCGCCGGTTCGTAGAGCGCCAGCAGCTTGCGCGGCAGCCACGGATCCTCATGCTTGACCTCGCGCAGCAGATAGGACGCGAGTACCGGAATGACGGTCAGCGACAACAGCAGGGAGCCGGCCAGGGCGAACACGATGGTGAGCGCCACCGGCACGAAAAACTTGCCCTCGAGGTCCTGCAAGGTGAGCAACGGCAGGAACACCGTGATGATGATCAATATCCCGGAGGTGACCGGCACCGCGACCTCGCGCACCGCGCGATAAACCGTATGCAACCGCGGCAGCTTGCCGGCCGTGGGGTCGGTCGCCAGGCGCTGTACGATGTTTTCGACCACCACCACGGCGGCGTCGAGCAGCATGCCAATGGCTATGGCCAGGCCGCCCAGACTCATCAGGTTGGCCGACATGCCGAAGCCGCGCATCAGGATGAAGGTGATCAGCGCCGCCAGCGGCAGCACCAGCGCCACGGTCACGGCTGCCCGGATATTGCCCAGGAACAGCCCCAGCAACACGATGACGAGGACAGTCGCTTCGAGCAATGCAGCCGAGACCGCACCGACCGCCTTAGTGACGAGGGAGGCGCGGTCGTAAAAAACATCGAGCTGCACGCCTTGCGGCAGCGTCGGTTGCAGCTCATCCAGTTTTTTGCGCACGCCTTCAACGACTTGTTGCGCATTGGCACCCGCCAGTCCGAGCACCAGGCCCTGGACGGCTTCGCCCTTGCCGTCTTGCGTCACCACCCCATAGCGCGTGACGGTGCCGATCTTGAC
>NCIF01000149.1 GCA_002256785.1 Hydrogenophilales bacterium 17-61-9 | reverse complement strand
CCTTCGAGGGCCTTCAGCGCGCTGCCGACAACGATAGGGGTGTCATCGCCGGGGAAGTCGTACTTGCTGAGCAGTTCACGCACTTCCATTTCGACGAGCTCGAGCAGCTCGGCGTCGTCAACCATGTCGGCTTTGTTCATGTACACAATGATGTACGGTACGCCCACCTGACGCGCCAGCAGGATGTGCTCGCGGGTCTGCGGCATGGGGCCGTCGGCGGAGGACACGACCAGGATGGCGCCGTCCATCTGGGCGGCGCCGGTAATCATGTTCTTGATGTAGTCAGCGTGGCCGGGGCAGTCAACGTGGGCGTAGTGACGCTTTTCGGTCTCGTACTCGACGTGGGCGGTGTTGATGGTGATGCCGCGCGCCTTTTCTTCGGGCGAGCTGTCAATCTCATCGTATTTCTTCGCCGCACCGCCAAATTTCTTCGACAGTATGGTGGTGATCGCCGCGGTCAAGGTGGTCTTGCCGTGGTCAACGTGTCCAATCGTGCCTACGTTTACGTGCGGTTTGGTCCGCTCGAACTTTTCCTTAGCCATTTCAAATACCCTATAAATTCAAAATTATTTCTTGGAAATAATAGCTTCAGCGACGTTCTTCGGCGCTTCAGTGTAATGCTTGAACTCCATCGAATAGGTCGCGCGACCTTGCGACATCGAGCGCAGATCGGTTGAATACCCGAACATCTCGGCCAGCGGCACTTCTGCCCTGACCAGCTTGACGCCATTCGAGTCGTCCATGCCCTGAATGATGCCGCGACGACGGTTGAGGTCGCCCATCACATCGCCCATGTAGTCTTCCGGCGTTTCCACCTCGACCGCCATCATCGGCTCAAGCAGAATCGGATTGGCTTTGCGCATGGCATCCTTGAAAGCCAGGATCGCCGCCAGCTTGAAGGCCAACTCCGACGAGTCGACGTCATGGTAGGAGCCATCGAACAGCGTAACCTTGACGTCAACCACCGGGAAACCTGCCAGCACGCCGCTATTCAACGCTTCGCGCAGACCCTTTTCAACCGCGGGAATGTACTCGCGCGGGACCGACCCGCCCTTGATCGCATCGATGAACTCGAAGCCTTTTCCAGCTTCGTTCGGACCCATCTTGATCCACACGTGTCCGTATTGACCCTTACCACCGGATTGCTTGGCGTGCTTGCCTTCCTGCTCGACTTCCTTTTTGATCGCTTCGCGATAGGCCACTTGCGGCGCGCCCACATTGGCCTCCACGGCAAACTCGCGGCGCATCCGGTCAACCAGGATCTCGAGGTGCAATTCGCCCATGCCGGACATGATCGTCTGGCCGGTTTCTTCGTCGGTGCGAACGCGGAATGACGGATCTTCCTGTGCCAGACGACCCAGCGCGATGCCCATTTTCTCCTGGTCAGCCTTGGTTTTCGGCTCAACCGCAACGTGAATCACCGGCTCAGGGAACACCATCCGCTCAAGCGTAATCGGGTCGCCGATATCGCACAGCGTATCGCCGGTGGTCACATCCTTCAGACCCACAGCCGCCGCGATGTCGCCCGCACGCACTTCCTTGATCTCTTCGCGCTGGTTCGCATGCATCTGCAAAATACGGCCCAGACGCTCCTTGCGGCCCTTGATCGGGTTATAAATCGTGTCGCCCGACTTGACCACTCCGGAATACACACGGAAGAAAATCAGCTGGCCCACGTAGGGGTCGGTTGCAACCTTGAAAGCCAGGGCCGAGAACTTTTCATCGTCCGACGGGCGGCGCTCGCCGATGCTGTCGTCATCCAGCTCGCCCTTGACCGGCAGAATGTCGGTCGGCGCGGGCATGAACTCGATCACGGCATCCAGCATGGCCTGAACGCCCTTGTTCTTGAACGCGCTGCCACACACCATGGGCACGATTTCGCTTGCCAGCGTACGCGCACGCAGCCCGGCCTTAATGTCCGCTTCCGACAAGTCGCCCTCTTCGAGGTACTTGTTCATCATATCTTCGGAAGATTCTGCCGCAGCCTCCAGCATGGCCTCACGCCATTTCTTGCAGGTCTCCTGCAGCTCGGCAGGGATCTCGCGCAACTCGAACTTCATGCCCTGGCTGGCATCGTCCCAATAAATCGCCCGCATGCGAATCAGGTCAACCACGCCTTCAAACTTCTCTTCTGCGCCAATCGGCACCTGAATCGGAATCGGGTTGGCCTTCAGGCGCAACCGCATCTGATCGTGGACCTTAAAGAAGTCCGCGCCGGAGCGGTCCATTTTGTTGACGAACGCCAAACGCGGCACCTTGTACTTGTTTGCCTGGCGCCACACCGTTTCGGACTGCGGCTGCACGCCACCCACAGCGCAATACACCATGCAGGCGCCATCCAGCACGCGCATGGAGCGCTCGACTTCAATCGTGAAATCGACGTGTCCCGGGGTATCGATGATGTTGATGCGATGCTCGGGATAGCCGCCGTCCATGCCCTTCCAGAAGCAGGTCGTTGCGGCCGAAGTAATGGTAATGCCACGCTCCTGCTCCTGCTCCATCCAGTCCATGGTGGCCGCGCCATCATGAACTTCGCCGATTTTGTGCGAAACGCCCGTATAGAACAGAACGCGCTCGGTGGTGGTGGTTTTGCCAGCATCAATATGGGCAGAAATGCCGATATTGCGGTAGCGCTCAATAGGAGTCGTGCGTGCCACGTTATAACCCTAACTGTAAAATACGTTGCGCTTAGAAACGGAAATGCGAGAATGCTTTGTTGGCTTCAGCCATACGGTGCACTTCTTCACGCTTCTTCACTGCGCCGCCACGGCCTTCCGCCGCATCCAGCAATTCGCCCGCCAAACGGGCGCCCATGGACTTTTCGCCACGCTTGCGCGCCGCATCCTTGAGCCAGCGCATGGCCAGCGCAGTGCGACGGCTCGAGCGAACCTCGACCGGCACCTGGTAGTTGGCGCCGCCGACGCGACGGCTCTTGACCTCGACCATCGGGCGCGCGTTATTCAGCGCGACGCCGAACACTTCCAGCGGGTCTTTGCCCGACTTCTGGACGATTTGCTCGAAAGCGCCATAGACGATGCGCTCAGCGACCGACTTCTTACCGCTGGACATGACAACGTTCATGAATTTGGAAACTTCCTGATTACCGAATTTCGGATCGGGCAGAATTTCACGTTTGGGGACTTCGCGACGACGGGGCATTTTCCTGTCTCTCTATCTGATTAAGCCTGCTGGCCGATTTAGGCTTTTTTGGGGCGCTTGGCGCCGTACTTGGAGCGCGATTGCTTGCGGTCTTTCACGCCAGCCGTATCCAGGCTGCCGCGCACGGTGTGATAACGCACACCCGGCAAGTCCTTGACCCGGCCGCCGCGCACCAGCACCACCGAGTGCTCCTGCAGGTTATGGCCTTCACCGCCGATGTAGCTGATGACCTCGAATCCACTGGTGAGCTTGACCTTACAGACCTTACGCAAGGCGGAGTTCGGCTTCTTGGGCGTCGTGGTGTACACGCGGGTGCACACGCCGCGGCGTTGCGGGCAGGCCTTCAAGGCCGGAACCTTGCTCTTCTCTACCGGCGCCTGACGCGGTTTGCGGATCAGCTGGTTAATCGTTGGCATGTCAAAAATTCCGAATAATTAAAGTGAGCGTATCTTTTTCAAAACAAGCGGGACGGCACTGTCCGCATTTCAGCGGCGCCGTCCCGAGCTACAGTCATGCGGTTTCCGGCGGGATTCCCTGGGGCCGGAAAAAGACGCGTGAGTTTAGGGGAGACCCCCGCTTATGTCAAGCCACTTCCTGATTTTCAGCTGAGTCCACTTCCCCGCCCACAATCAGATGCGCGGCGCCCAAATCCTCGCCGGCCGCCTGGCGGCGACGCGTATTGTGGTATGCCAGTCCTGTACCTGCGGGGATCAGGCGGCCGACAATCACGTTTTCCTTCAGGCCGCGCAGTTCGTCCTTCTTGCCCATGATGGCGGCTTCGGTCAGAACACGCGTGGTTTCCTGGAAGGAAGCCGCCGAAATGAAGGAGTCGGTCGACAGCGACGCTTTGGTAATACCCAGCAAAATCGGGTTATACGTAGCGGGTTCCTTGCCGGCTGCAACCATGTCATCGTTGATCTGCAACACTTCCGAACGTTCGACGCCTTCGCCGGGGATGAGTCCGGTATTGCCCGGGTCCACCACCGTCACACGTCGCAGCATCTGACGCACGATGACTTCGATGTGCTTGTCGTTGATCTTCACGCCCTGCAGGCGATACACATCCTGCACTTCGTCGGTGATGTAGCGCGCCAGCGCTTCCACCCCGCGCAGGCGCAGGATGTCGTGCGGGTCGGCCGGGCCGTCGACGATGACCTCGCCCTTCTGAACGATTTGACCGTCGTGGGCGGTCACGTGTTTTTCTTTGGTGATCAGATATTCGTGCGGCAAACCGTCCATGTCGGTGATCACCAGACGCTGCTTGCCTTTGGTGTCCTTGCCGAAGGAGACGGTGCCGGTCACTTCCGCCAGCACGCCGGCATCTTTAGGCGAACGCGCCTCGAACAGCTCGGCCACACGCGGCAGACCGCCGGTAATGTCGCGGGTTTTCGACGTTTCTTGCGGAATACGCGCGATCACGTCGCCCACGGCCACATCCTGGCCGTCCTTCACCGTAACGATGGAGCCGATCTGGAACGTGATGTTGACCAGGGTTTCCGTGCCCGCGATCTTGATCTCGTTGCCGGCCTCATCCAGCAGTTTCACTTGCGGGCGTACGCCCTTGGCGGCACTGGTGGCTTTGCGCTTGGGATCGACCACGACCAGCGTGGACAAACCGGTCACCTCGTCGAGCTGCTTGGCCACGGTGACGCCCTCTTCGATGTTCTCGAAGCGGATGCGGCCCGCATATTCGGTGATGATGGGACGAGTGTGCGGATCCCAGGTCGCCAGCACGGCGCCGGCCTTGATCTTGGCGCCGTCCGTTACCAGCAGCATGGCGCCATACGGCACCTTGTGACGCTCGCGCTCACGGCCGCTTTCGTCCGCAATGATGATTTCGCCGCTGCGTGAAATGGCCACCAGCTCCTTGCGGGCATTGGTCACATAGCGCATGGCGGCAGTGTACTGAACCGTGCCGTTGGATTTGGCATCAAGCTGGCTGGCCGCCGCCGCACGCGATGCCGCGCCGCCGATGTGGAAGGTCCGCATGGTGAGCTGGGTGCCCGGTTCGCCGATCGACTGCGCGGCGATCACGCCGACGGCTTCGCCGACGTTGACCATGTAGCCGCGGCCCAGATCGCGGCCGTAACACTTGCCGCACAGGCCGTAGCGCGTTTCGCAGGTCAGCGGGGTGCGCACCTTGACTTCGTCGATGCCGAGCGATTCGATGGTGTCGACCACATCCTCGACCAGCAGAGTGCCGGCTTCGAACACGGTTTCCTGAGTTTCCGGGTGGATGATATCGCCGACAGCGACGCGACCGAGAATCCGCTCGCGCAATGCTTCAACCACCTCGCCGCCTTCGACCAGCGCCTTGACGACCAGACCATTCCGGGTGCCGCAATCGTCCTCGATCACGACCAGATCCTGCGTCACGTCGACCAGACGGCGCGTCAGGTAACCCGAGTTCGCGGTCTTCAGTGCGGTATCGGCCAGGCCTTTACGTGCGCCGTGGGTCGAGATGAAGTACTGCAGCATGTTCAGACCTTCACGGAAGTTCGCCGTGATCGGGGTTTCGATAATGGAGCCGTCCGGCTTCGCCATCAGGCCGCGCATACCGGCCAGCTGGCGAATCTGGGCCGCCGAACCGCGCGCGCCGGAGTCGGCCATCATGTAAATCGAGTTGAACGACTCCTGCGTGACTTCCTTGCCTTCGCGGTCGATGACTTTTTCGCCGCCCAGCTGGCCCATCATGGCCTTGGCCACGGCGTCGCCGGCGCGACCCCAGATGTCCACCACCTTGTTGTAGCGTTCGCCCTGCGTCACCAGGCCCGAGGTGTACTGGGATTCGATCTCCCTGACCTCGGCTTCCGACGCATCCAGGATCTGGTACTTTTCCTTCGGAATCAGCATGTCCTTGATCGCGATCGACATGCCCGAGCGGGTTGCGTAGGTGAATCCGGTATACATCAGCTTGTCGGCCAGAATCACCGTCTCGCGCAAGCCGCAGCGGCGGAAGCTGGCGTTGATCAGGCGCGAAATTTCCTTCTTCTTCAGCGCCCTGTCGACAAAGCTGAACGGCAGGTCGGGCGGCAGGATTTCGGACAGCAGCGCGCGGCCGAGCGTGGTTTCCACCCGCTTGACCGTTTCGACGCGATTCTTGTCCGCATCCAGCGTCACTTCCTTGATGCGCACGGTGATGCGGGCATGCAATTCAGCCACGCGGTTGTCGTACGCACGACGCGCTTCGGTGACGTCGGCAAACATCATGCCTTCGCCACGGGCATTGATCTTCTCGCGCGTCATGTAATACAGGCCCAGCACGATATCCTGCGACGGTACAATGATGGGTTCGCCGTTGGCGGGCGACAGCACGTTGTTCGACGCCAGCATCAGGGTGCGGGCTTCGGTCTGCGCTTCCAGCGA
>NCIF01000148.1 GCA_002256785.1 Hydrogenophilales bacterium 17-61-9 | reverse complement strand
GTAGCAAAGGTAGCCAGGCCATGTGATGAGGTCGAAGTGCATGCACATCGTTCCCGGTCTCTGGAACCGGATGTGGCGGTTCACACCGTCGTCGCGAATCACCGTCATCTCGTGCTTGGCAATATCGCGCTTGAAATAGTCTTCGGCAAAATTTCGTTGCATTACTTTCTCCTTCAAAGTCTCCCGGTATGGGAGGGTTCGGAGAAGTTGCGCCTCCGCTTGGTAATGGAAACCGCCTTCCATCTTTTGCGGCTGAACGGAAGCAGGCCGGATCTGCTTAGGCCCAGCAGGCTGGTGGCCGTGAATCCAACTTGCTGGGCCAGCAGCCAGTAACGCTCGATGCCGATGGCGAACCCGATCAGGGCAAGATTGGCCAGAAGGAAGGCGATCCAGCCGTAGCGGGACACGTTGGTATGGGTGGCCAGAAGGAAGGCGCCAAGAAGGCCCGCCACGGCGCCAATGGCTTCGAGGAAGTTGATCATGGTTTCTCGCAAAAAAAGCCCGGCTGACCGGGCTTTGAAAAGGGCGCTGTCAGGTCACTTCTTCTTCGCCTTGCCGGCCTTTTTCGCAACAACGCCACGGAAGGCAGCGCCGGCCTTGAACTTGGGAACCACGCTCGCAGCGATCTTGATCTCCTTGCCCGTCTTCGGGTTGCGCCCCGTGCGCGCACCGCGGGTTGCCGCCATGAAGGTGCCAAAACCGATAATGGTCACCTTGCCACCGCTCGACACTTCATTGGTCACGGCCTCGATCATTGCTTCCAATGCGCGTCCGGCAGCTGCCTTGGAGAAGTCGCCGCTCTCGGCGATGTGTTCGATCAGTTCAGTCTTGTTCACGGATACTCCTTAATTCAAAAATGGCCAGAAACGGCTGACCGCCGTTATTCAATTCAACCCTCGTAGACCGGGCGGCAAGTCACTTCACCAAACTGGCCGTGCTTCTTGGGTCGCATCCCGTTGAAGCGGGCGCGTGAAAACGCATACGCATCCTCGTCGTATTGCTTCCCGAACTCAGCCGACTTCAATTTCACGCGACGAGCCAACTCAAGATCCATAGGCATTACCGCTCCGTACCCGATGAACAGAGGGATTGGGCTCCCATCGTTACCAGCGCATGCCTGTGCGACAGTCGCCGCGTCGGGGGCGGGGATGGTAATGGTGTGAGTCCTGCCGATCTGGGGCAAAACTAACGTATAGGTGTCACGCAGCGCGGAGGGGAGCCAACGCCGGTTCTGGTCGAGAACGGATGTGCCCGCCATTACCATGACATAAGCGCGACCGCCAATGTCGTTTGGGTCCGATGTGATAGTTGCCTCGGCGGAAACGAGGCACTGCACATAGTTGTTACCCTGGGGGCAGTCTTCGTTTTGTTCTGCCCCCGTTTCTTTACCGAACCGGTATGCGGGCTTTTCAGCCTCTTGCTTGAAGGTGAGCTTCCCGCTGAATCGTGCGGTGTGACTGTTGTTCTGCGCGTCGCGCTCTTTTTTGAAGACCTGGTACCGATCAAGGAAGGCGGCAAAATCCTCCGGTTCATTTGCATATACCGGAGCGATTATCAATAACGACGCAACCAAAAAAAAACGCTTCATCGCTTCTCCTTCTGCATCAATAAATTTCGGAAAGAGCCTTCTTGCCCGCCTTGATGCGCTTGGCCGTCTTCTTCACGGTGCTGATGTAGCCGTTCAGTTCACGAGGGCGGGGGCGCATTTCTCCCTCCATCCAACGATGAACAGTAGACTTGGCAACGCCAATGATGTCGGCGATGGTCTTGAAGTCCTGCGGATCGATACTGAGCATTTCTGCCCACTCGGCCACGTATTCCTTCATGGAACGTTCTGCCAGGGCGTTGTTGCGCTTGGCGACCGTCCGCTCCTGAATGAAAATCTCTTCCGCACGGTCCATGATGTCGCCTGGCACGTTCGGCGTACGCATGTATTCGTAGGATAGGAGTGTGGCATTGGGGATGCCCAGCTGAGACGAGAACGACTCCTGGGTCAACCCAAGGCTCACCCTGATTTCGCGCAACCTCGCACATGAAGGGGATAGCTCACGCTCCGTCTGCGCACGCTTCTTCACGAAGGTTGACGCATCCACTTTTTCTTTCTGTCGCTCTGCGACAACGATGCCTGGGAATTTCATTCGTAGCGCCTGCATTGCCCTTTGTTGATCAATAAAAGAAACCTGACTTGAATCAAAGCCGTTGTGTGTATTTATATCACCCATTCGATCTTCTGGCAATTCCGGGGTATCTTCCATGAAAATCTCCCGATTTTTCCTCAGAAGGGATAGGGCGACGCGCCTGGAGGTTTCGACCAACAGAGGCTCGACGTTGTACTCCTCGTCAAACCTCTCAATGAGGTTATTCAGGAACAGCATGAATACCTCCTGGGCAACGTCGTCTGCGATGGAATCGGCACCAGCCTTATTGCTGCCGATACGCGCGGAACGCTTCACTGCAAGCATCAGGGCGTTCAACGCAGACGGATCGCGCCGGCGGATCCCAGACACGTCAATTTTCAAAGCGCGAACTCCCTTTCGACCAATTTCATAATCCGGTTGCGCGCCGACTTGCTGATCCCGGTATCGCCAAGAAGGTAAGCAATCACGATTTCGGCGCGCAGGTCGGGAGCCTTCGCCAGCGCCGCGCGAACACTACCGGCGCTGGTCGCTATGGCTTGCATTCCCATTGAGACAAACGGGGGGATGTCCCCCGAAACCGGAGCCGCCTGATGCTTCTTGAGCCACAGGCGCGGGTCGATGGCCGCGCGAGATGGTGATTCAGTAATCTTGTCCATACTTAACCTTCCTCATTCCCAAAAAAATCTTACCGGATTCGGCCCCTGTTTTTCTTATGAAAGCAGGGTCATCAAAAGTCCTATCCGGAAATTCTTGTCGTAACACATCCTCTTCAAAAAAGAGGTAATCCTCGCCATCAACGCTTTTCTCCACGTAAGGCACCTTCATCGAAGAAGCTGCTTCCAGAAGGAATTCGTTGTCAGCTATAAAGGTCTTGTTGTCCTCTATTACTACGCATCCCCCTTTCTTATTGACGGCTGCAGTTTCACCCCACGAACATCTAACGACAACCGGTTGCACTTTGCAGTCTGCAGCATTTTCAAGACCAGGAAAGGCTCCAACCCGTGCAACGATTACAAAGCGGCTCTCGACGGGGGTTTTCCCCGGAACGGCCGATGTGGTCGTATATATCGCCCGCTTTTCAGAAAACTTGTGGCCCTCATGCTCCTGTAGCAAATTCCCGCCTGCAGCGAGCTGGGCCATCAGGTCAAGAGTGAAGGTATGCATGTTGCCCCTGTGCGGCAGAGCGTTGTAACCAGAGTCCCCCGTACGGTCAGCAACAACGCTGCGCAAGCGCGCATCGTTGATGTACAGCCACTCGCCATATTTCCAGGCAACACGGGTCGTGGCATTGGTGCCATTGACTCTTCCGGGCTCTAGTAGAGCCGAGTACGCAAGATCCAGCGCCGTACCATAAGCAGCCGCCGAAGAAGCCACGGACAGCGAATCTGACGCCACAACATCTTCATCTGCTGCTTCGCCATTGTTTTCCGCTGACGGTTCTGGTGACGGTTCTGGTGACGGTTCTGATGACGGTTCTGATGACGAAATATCAGCCAGGTTGTCTTGGTGTTCATCGGCGACAACGCCGCCCTCACGCCGCCCGGTAGCAACGTCGGCCGTAATCAGTAACTCGACCAGGCTGCGCGCCCGATCGTCGATCCAGGTTGAATGGGGAATGGAACCTATATGGTGGTAAAACTCACAGGCAGCGAGAAGCGCCATTCGATCCTTCCAGGGCAAAGACATGATCTCGGGAAGTGAGCGCAGCAGTTTTGCCCCTTCAATGTCGTGATTCTTGCGCACCTCGGTAATGGAGTCGCCATCAAGCCGGTAGCACGTGACCTTGCCAATGTCGTGCGCAAAGGCGGCAAGCGGTACGATCGGGTCGTCCGGGCTGAACCGGTGTTCGATCCTGGTGTTATCCAGCAGTGGGAAGGAAATTTCGCCCTTCTTGTTTTTGTGCCCACGATACGACCACTTTGGAGCCATCTGCAGCATGGTGTCCACCACGTTCAAAGAGTGTTCTATCAAGGTCGCTCCGCCATGTCCGCCTGGCACAGGAGACGCCGGCAGCGTCGGATTGCTGGACATGACGGAAAGCACAGCACGCATCGCGCGAGCGTGTGCCGGATGCTTGGCGCGATACGCCGCCCACCACGGAAACCGTCTTGTGAAAATATCCTCCCTCACTGCGCCGCGATTCGGTTCCTGGGCTACGGGAATTTCCCCAATGGTGGAATTGAGTCCCCGCAGCCCATGCGCCCCGCTTTTGGATAGCACACCGTTCTTGCGCGACATATCCACCGCAACCCAGAGCGCAACACCGCACAGCACACCCAGGAACAACACCATCGCCGCAAATGAAACGCGGCCCGCGAACACCTTCAGCTCGAAGCCACGCACAGCAATGAAGAGAACGGTGAACCAGAACACGCCAACAACAAGGTGCGCTCGGAGAAGGTTATTTTTCTTTTGAAGCGCCATCAGAAGAAACTCTTGGACCAGGAAAAATTACGTCGCCTCCCGCGATCGGGGCCACGTCCGGTCAGGAAGACATATCCGAAACGCCACGCCAGAAGCCCGGCTTTTTCGAGCTTCTGCATCACCTCGAATGCGTTGGGCAACCCGGATTTTTCCTCCAACACTTCCATCGGAATACCGGGCCAGCGCCAAACCTCCCGAACCAGCGCCACCCCATCTTCCCAAGCCGCCATGATCGCTTCGGACTCATACTGCTCGGGCAGCATGTCGATCCAAAGAGGCAAGGGCTCACGCAAGGGAATACCGGCCTGGTAGAGCTGGTGATGCAATCTTGCCTGCATCACCTCTGGGCGGGCGCCAAGCGCGAGGCACGCGGTATTGAAATCAACTCCGTTCGAGTCCTGTTCACCGCGGACGAAACACCAATCTAACGCTTTTTTGCGGCGGCTCCATGTCGTATTCACGTTGCACGCCAGGCGCATTTTGGTTTTCACGATCTTAAAGATCTGCGCCTCCTCCTCCGAGTAGTCATCCTCATCGACGCGCGGAACGTCGTATTCAGGCTCGGGTGAGGCATCCTCCTGACGGGGCAGTTCGATGCCCCAGTTGAGGTCGAACGGGGAAATCCCGTCCAGGTCATCTTCAATTTCCTGAGAGCAATCCATTGACGTTCCGGAACAGGTCCAGTCCTCGTGTGAAATATGGGCGCCCTTTGTTGATGCAGAACGGACCGATCTCATCGATAAATCTCTTCTCGAAAGTCAGTGCGGGAATTTTGATGTGGTAAACCTTGCTTCCGCCGTAGGTGACGATCGCTTCACCCTTACCCAGCTTCTTCAGCATGTCGGCCGAAACCTTCTCGACCTCTTCAACGCGCTCGGTCAGGCCGAACGAATCGCTGCCGGACAAACCCCTTCGCGCATGTCCAGAGGCGTCGCGACTCACGTTGATACCATCGGACACGGAAACCGAGAGAGCAACACGCCGCTCCTTGCCAATAAGCTCGACGATCTTCTGCGCCGTGTCGTCAGTGCCGACCTTGAAGAACACCTTGTTCCATGTGTTGCCGAGCACCATTTCGCGCAACTCCTCGCTCACCGCATCGAGGTTCGCCATAGTCTGGAATGCCGGCATCATGACCATGTGAGCGGAGCGGCCCTGCTCGAATGGGCGATCCGCCGCCTGCGTGACATAAGAGCCAAATTCGTCGGAAAAATTAAGGAAGGGCGGCCAGGGGCGCTCATCCTTGGGTAGCGACTGAACTTCGGCAATGGCAGAACGGAAGTCCCCAAGAAGCATCTTGCCGAAGTTCGACGCAGCTTCTTTCTTCCCCATGGTGGGTAACATCACGTAGACGATCTTGTTGCCGCGGACAGCATCGTAAAGATTCACATCCGGGCTGTAGGTGCTCGTGATCTGCCCGAAGTTGCCGGAGCCGAACATGTGCATTCGCCCGCCGATACCGCCAAACGTTTCCTTGAGACGCTTCAAGTCGATCGATACGATCCCGTCCTTGTTCGAATTCTTGTACTGATCCAGGAAGATTTTCAGCGTCTTGCCTTCGTTGGAATTGGCCGGCACCAGATTCTCCAGCATCGACAGGGCACGCTGGTTCTGTAGCAGGATGGCGAGGTCCATGAAGTTGTACCCCATCCCGGCTTTCTGGATCGCACCAACCAGTGTTGTGACGCCCTGGTTCGCCGCTTGGCGATAGTAGTCCGTGCCCGGATTGCTCTCGGATGACGGGATCAGCGACAGGATTCGCGAGGAAACCTCGTCGGGATCGCCATAGAGGATCGGGTTATAGGAATTGGTAAGGTTCGGGTCGCCAGCGTTGATCACCAGCAAATCGGACCGACGCCCCGCATACGCACACATAGGGAAACACTGATTTATTCCCCTCGTCGAGCCTAAATTTGAGCGATGTCTGTCAGAATTCATTTGTCCTTGTCACGGGTGATTTTGCGATGCAAACG
>NCIF01000147.1 GCA_002256785.1 Hydrogenophilales bacterium 17-61-9 | reverse complement strand
AAAGAAATGAACGCAAACGACAAAATTTATATTGCTGGCCATCGCGGCCTCGTCGGCACCGCCCTCACGCGCAACCTCGCTGCCCGTGGCTTTGCCAACTTCGTCACCCGCACCCACGCCGAGCTAGACCTCACCCGCCAGTCCGCCGTCGAAGCCTTCTTCGCCGAAGAAAAGCCCGATTATGTCTTTCTGGCCGCAGCCAAGGTCGGCGGCATCCACGCCAACAACACCTATCCTGCCGAATTCATCCGCGACAACCTCGCCATCCAGACCAACATCATCCACGCCGCGTACAAGCATGAGGTGAAGCGCTTGCTGTTCCTCGGCTCCAGCTGCATCTACCCCAAACTGTCGCCGCAGCCGATGAAAGAGGAACACCTGCTCACCAGCGAACTCGAACCCACCAACCGCCCCTATGCTCTGGCCAAGATCGCCGGCATCGAAATGTGCTGGAGCTACAACCGGCAGTACAAAACCCAGTACCTGGCGGTGATGCCCACCAACCTCTACGGCCCCGGCGACAACTACCACCCCGAAAACTCGCACGTCATCCCCGCGCTGATCCGCCGCTTTCATGAAGCCAAGCTCGCCAATGCGCCCAGCGTCACCGTGTGGGGCAGCGGCACCCCCAAGCGCGAATTCCTCTACAGCGAAGACATGGCCGACGCCTGCGTCTACCTGATGAGTTTGCCGGATGAAAAGTTCGTCCCGCTGCTGGGGCAGGACCGCAACGACGGCCTGCCTCCGCTGATGAACATTGGCGTCGGCCACGACCTCAGCATCCGCGAACTGGCCGAGACCGTGAAGGATGTGGTCGGCTTTGAAGGCACGCTTGAATTCGACGCCAGCAAACCTGACGGCACCCCGCGTAAGCTGATGGACGTGGGGCGGTTGAATGCGATGGGGTGGAAAGCGCAAATGGAAATGCACGAGGGCTTGGCTCGCGCGTATCAGGATTTTCAGAGTGCTGGTACCTGATCATGTTTTATAAAGCACACCCGGTATCAGCCGCAAACCAGATCGAAACTAAAGAATGGCGCTGAAGAAAAATCTCGCACTGATGGGGACCACCACAGCGGTCCGGCTGGGTGCTGGTCTGATCACCTTCTCGGTGGTTGCCCGGTTACTCGGGCCGGAATCCTTTGGCGTGCTGATGCTGTGGCTTTCAGTGTCGGCGCTAATCACCATAGTCAACCACTACGGCCTGAACACGTATGTCCTGCGCCAGATCGGGGCCGACCCGGCATCAGCCGAATCGATCATCAACGAAGGGCTCACCGGCATGTTGCTGCTATCGGTGCTCGTCCTTTGCGGCGCCACCGTCGCAGCGTGGGGTTTGGGGATTGAACCCAAGCAGGTTTTCCTGTGTCTGCTGATCGCCGCGGTTGCCGACACTTTTTCCGAGTTTCTGAACGCTGGTTTCCGAGCGCGCGACCGCTTCGATGTGGAAACCCGGCTCGCCACCCTCACCTCGTTCTCGCACGCGGTAATTCTGGTGGGCTCGGTATTAATTTATCCAACCGTCGAAGTCGCGGCAGCAGCGTATGCCGTCTCCCGTCTGCTGATCCTCGCCATTACCGTACCCGCTGTCGCCAGGCATTTCGCTATGCCTCGACTGGTGGGCCTTGGGCTATCTATCTCCCGGCTCCGCAAGGCAGGCAGTTATGCTGTTGACTGTGGTTTCCAGCGCTTGTTCGGGCAGATCGACAGCGTCGTCCTCAACTATTTTGTTGGCCCGGTTGCTGTTGGCTTGCACCAGGCGGGGATGCGGATGTTCATGGCTGGAACCCAAGCATCGACGGTACTCTCAAATGTGTTTTTGCCTCGGGCGTCGGCAAATCACGCATCGGGTGTACGGATTCCCGACGAAAACCAAAAGATTCAAATTGTTTTCATTTCGATCGGCGTATTTTTCGGTTTAATGATGGCGGCGTTTTCACGCCCTATCGTTAGCCTTTTATTTGGCGCCAACTACTTGCCGCTCGTTGATCTAATGCCGCTTTTCGGGTTGCTTTTTTTCCTCAGATTTTCAGCAGCGGCATGGGGTATCGTCCTGACCGCTTCTGGTGAGCAATCATATAGAGCCTTGATAGGGATTCTGTTTTGGGTGGTCGTGATGGTTCTTGCGGTGTGGTTAGTTCCCATGAATGGAAATCGCGGCTGGCTTATGTCTTTATGTCTTGGTTCTTTTTTTATGGTTGTTGGATATGGTGTCCGCGGAAGACTTTACTTGAAGAGACCTTTGGGTACAGCAGGGCTGTCGGTGCTTGGTGGAGTTCTTTTCTTGCCGTTTATTTTGGTTCACTGACCAATGTCGATACTCAATTCATTGCGCGACAAGTGGTTCCTTCGGGAACATCTATCGCAGCAGTTTACAAGTGAGCCATTAAGGCGTTTTTTTAGAGAGCGCTATAAGATTGACATTGGTATGTACTCCTACGGCTGTTTTGATGGAAGTCGGATCGCGAGAGGTGTCACTATTGGAAGGTATTGTTCCTTTGCCAATACTGCGCATATTTTTAGTGGCAATCATGGAATCGACTTTCTTTCGTTGCATCCCTATCTTTATAACGTCCAGTTGGGATGCGTGGAGAGCGAAACAATCCAGCGAACTAGGTGCGTTGTTGAGGATGACGTGTGGGTAGGTCATGCGGCGATTGTCCTTCCACAGGTAGAGTTGGTGGGGCGTGGATCTGTGATTGCTGCTGGAGCAGTCGTCACACGTAATGTTCCACGATATGCAATTGTGGCAGGGAATCCAGCACGAATCGTGCGCTTCCGTTTTCCGGAAGCGGTGATAGATCGCATAGAGGCAACTGAATGGTGGAAGTTGCCTCTGTCTGGGTTGAAAGCCCTGATTAAAGACCATCCAGATATGGTTTTCTGTCCGGAAAAGTATTTTGCGATTGAGTGCGGGGAAGTTGAGTGAAGCCCCTTTGTGGTAAATGGCCTGTCCTCCATAAACGATGAAATCATCAACACTTTCGGAAATTGTCAAAAGCGGATTCTGCTCAGGATGCGGGGCCTGTGCAGGCCTGCTCGGCCCATCCAAGGTCCAGATGCGGCTATCCCAGCAGGGGTGTCTTCGTCCGGCGTCTTTGGGGCAGCTCGATCCCAAGGATGTCGAACTGGTGCAGGCAGTTTGTCCCGGAATCCACCTTGAACACGATCCTTATGCCGATGCATCGCATCCGATTTGGGGGCCAATCAAGCGGGTTCGAACGGGTCAGGCGACGGACGCGCAGATACGTCGTGAAGGCTCCTCGGGCGGCGTGGTCTCGGCCCTTGCGGTGTATCTGCTCGAATCTCGGCAAGTGGATTTCGTCGCGCAAATCGCAGTCGCTGCGGGGGACCCGCTTGCAAACGAAGTGCAAATGAGCCGGACACGAGCCGATGTGTTGCGCGCTGCCGGTTCGCGTTACGCGCCAGCAGCGCCGCTTGCTCGCTTGGAGGAATATCTATCGACGGGGCAGCGCTTCGCACTGGTGGGAAAGCCGTGCGATATCGCTGCTATCCGTAATCTTGCGCGGGTTGACTCGCGGATCGGCCGGCAAGTACCTTTTCTGCTTTCATTCATGTGTGCTGGTGTACCGAGTATCAAGGGCACCCACGCGCTACTGGATGCGCTTGGTGTGGAACGGTCCCGGCTGCAATCCTTCCGCTATCGTGGCGACGGCTGGCCCGGCATGGCGCGCGCGGTCAGCCTGGATGGACAGGTTGCCGAGATGGATTATGCCAAATCCTGGGGCACCATCCTCAATCGCCACTTGCAATTCCGCTGCAAGATTTGCCCGGATGGCACTGGCGAGTTCGCCGACGTGGTCTGTGCCGATGCCTGGTATGGCAAGGATGGCTACCCCGACTTCGAGGAACGGGACGGCCGCAGCCTTGTGCTTACGCGGACGGCAGTGGGTGAGTCCTTGGTGCAAGAGGCTGTGCGTGCAGGTGCGATTGTGGTTAGCGACCTGGCGATTACAGAGATCGACCGCATGCAGCCTTACCAGTTAAACCGTAAGCAGGTCGTGCTGGGACGGCTCCTGGCGACTCGTCTACGTCGAGGCTGGGCACCGCGATATCGTCGCCTGGGTCTGGTCAAAGCTTCGCTTGGCGCCCGGCCGTTAGTCTGGCTACGCAATGCCATCGGCACATTTAAGCGCGCTGAAGGAGAGGCGCCTTGATGTCAGCAGATTATCTCGCTAACCAATCCGAGTGCGCAGACCCGTCTTGTGGGTGCGTTGCTCCTATTCCGGAATCCTCCCGATGACCAAAGCTCGCCCCAGCATCACTATCGGCCTTCTCTGGCATTCGTTTTCCTCGGATAACCTCGGGGTCGGTGCACTGAGCGAGTCGCAGGTCGCCATTTGCGAAGCCGCTGCGCTACGGGCCGGCGCAGATTTACGCTTCATCGTCTTTGGCACAACAGGTGGGCGTGATTACACCCCAGCGGGAAAAAATATCCGCCAGGGCAGCCATATTTCGCTGAAGCAACTCGTCACCGGGCGCTCGCCGTTTTTACGCGAGCTGGAGGAATGCGATCTCGTTCTCGACATTGGCGAGGGAGACAGTTTTGCCGACATATACAGTAAGCGACGCTTTCGCATGCAGATTGCGACCAAGTTCGCGGTATTGGCAAAGCGCCGGCCGTTGATTCTCAGCCCACAGACCATCGGGCCATTCGATCGGTGGTCTTCCCGATGGGTGGCGAAGCTGATCATGGGGCGATGCGCGCACGTGTTCGCGCGCGACGGGCTGTCGGCTGAATACTTGCGCACGGTAAGCTTGGGCGACAACATGAGCGAGGCCATCGACGTCGCTTTCCGCTTGCCCTATACCAAGCCGACGAACGAGCGATCCGAAAAGTGCCGGATTGGGCTTAACGTTTCAGGCCTGCTTTTCTCTGGTGGTTATGAGGGGGGCAACCAGTTCGGCCTGACCGTGGATTACCCCAGACTTATCCGTGACCTGCTTACCGAATGGTGTGGAGACAAACGCAATGAGGTTTGGTTGATTCCCCATGTTCTTTCTGACCTGATGCCGAGAGACGACGATCGCGTTGCAATTGCCCGGCTCGCCGCGGAATTTCCGGTAGCCCATAAAGCGCCTGACTTCATGAGCCCGAGCGAGGCCAAGAGCTTTATCGCCTCGATGGATTTTGTGACTGGAGCGCGGATGCATGCATGTATTGCCGCATTTTCCTCCGGCGTGCCAGTGGTGCCATTCTCCTACAGTCGAAAATTCAATGGGCTGTTTAACTCTTTAGGTTACGGATGGTTAGCCGACGGAAAATGCATGGGGAACGAGGAGGCAAAGAACATGATTGTTGAGGGATTACAGCGCCGGCAAGAACTGGCGGAAATCATCGGCAAGTGTCAAAACATCGCTGAAGAACGGTTAAGCCGATATGAAGACTCCCTTTATCTAACAATGAAGCATATCGATTCGCCATCGCAGGCTGCATCAGGGGAAGTGGCGTGAATTATTCGTTTGGTTTGTCCGGGTTTCGACCATTTTCAACAAAGACTATTCACGGCCGTACACCCCATGATGTCAAGAGCAAGAATGCCATTTTTCTGTGGCTTTTTCTCGGATTGGCCGCAATTTTTCTGAGCGTGTTTTTTGGGTTGTTGGCAGTTGTATTTCCATGGTGGCTTGGTATTGGATTGTTTGTCGCGCCCGTCGTTTTTTTTATCGCTGGCCGGTACCCACTCTTCGGCTTGATTCTGACAATGTTTTTTTTATTCAATGTCATACCCGAGCGTTTCATTCCTCAGATCCCTTTTGTGGGCGGAAAGCTGAAGATTCACGACCTGTTGATCATCTTTTTGTCAGGGGTGGTGTTTTTTCGGTATCTCGTGCAGCGACAGTCAATACGTGACTTGCTCGGCCCGGCATTCTGGCCACTTATTTACGTACTCGCATGTATCGCATTAGGCACGGTGTATGGGCGTCTGGTTCTTCACCAGGAATTCGCAATATCCGAAGCCCGAAACCACATTGGATGGTTAATCATGCCGTTGCTCGCCCTATGTGTGGATACGCCGCAGCGATTCAAGATTCTGCTTCGGGCGCTACTGTTCGCCGCTATTGTCATCGCCATTTATGTGGTGATCCAGTCGACGTTTGATATCAACATTATGGGCGGGCGAGTCGAGATGCTGGATGTCAGAGAGAATGCAGACGTCACCAGAAGTACGGCAGGCGGCGGCGTCTACCTGATCATTTTTGCACTGCTCTATTTCTTGGGCATGGCGCAGACACGTCGGATGACCTGGTGGTTGGTTCTTCCGGTGGTTGTGGTTTTATTGGCAGGACTTGCAGTGACATTTGGACGAGGTGTCTGGGTGGCGACTGCCGCCGGATTGTTGGTTGCAAGCTTTTTACAGCGTGGCTTTCTGCATGGTGTCGTAGTGGCGGTTGCCGGCACGATTCTTCTTTCAGTTCTTCTTGCCGGTGTGAGTTTGGTGAATCCACGTGTGGTCGAGGTGATGGTCGATCGTGCTACAGGAATAAAGGAAGAGATTAAAAGCGGAGGGTCGTTTCATGATCGTCAAATCGAGAACGCTGCGGCTATCAAAATGATTCAGACAAAACCCTGGTTTGGTACAGGCTTGGGTGGTGC
>NCIF01000146.1 GCA_002256785.1 Hydrogenophilales bacterium 17-61-9 | reverse complement strand
GTGCCATTCGCATGCATGAAAACCTGCTGGAACGCGAAGGGCTGGCTGCAGATCAGCGGCTCCGTGCAATGAGCGAGCTGGGGCAGGATTACCTGAAAGCGGGTTTGCTCGACCGCGCCGAGGCGGTGTTTTCAAAGCTGCTCGAAACGCCGCAACATGGACAGGCGCGCACCTGCCTGCTGGAAATCTACGTGCAGGAAAAAGACTGGCAGAAAGCCATCGATGCTGCGCGTCTGCTGGAAAAAGATACCAGCAAGCCGCTTAATGCCGACATCGCGCATTTTTATTGCGAACTGGCTTTGCTGGAGTCCGCCCGTGGCAACCCCGATGTGGCGGCATCGCATTTGCAGCAGGCGCTGTCGACTAACCGCCTGTCGGTTCGCGCTAACCTGATGGCCGGTGATCTTGACGCTGCCGCCGGGCGGCACGAGGCGGCGATTGCCGACTGGCGTCTGCTCGAAACCCAGAGTGCCGTCCATATGGCATTGGTGGTGGACCGGGTGCTGGGAAGCTACCGTCAACTTGGGCGTCTGGATGAAGGCGTGCGGTGGCTGCGTGCACTGTATGCACGGCAGCCGTCGCATGATGTTTTTGGCGCGCTGTATCTGGCAGTGTCCGAATCCGAAGGGGTGGCGGCGGCTCGTCAGCTTGCACGCGAGGAATTGCGTCGCAATCCCAGCTTGCGGACGCTGGATCGATTGCTGGAGGCCGAACTTGTCAACGCGGAACCGGATGCGCGCGAGCTGTTGCAGGTTGAAAAAAGCCTGGTGGCGTCGCACAGTCAACGCATGATGCGCTATCAGTGCGGCAGTTGCGGTTTCAAGGCCAAGCAGTTTTTCTGGCGCTGTCCGGCGTGCGGACGCTGGGATAGTTTCGATCCCGAGCGGCGCGAGGGGGAAGGGTAGGAATCAGGGGTCAGGGGTCAGGGATCAGGGAGTAGGGAGTAGGGAGTAGGGATGACGCATAAAATTATTGTGGCGCTGGATTATGCCGATGCGGCGTCGGCGCTGGCGCTGGTGGATCGGCTCGATCCTGCGCTGTGCCGGCTCAAGGTGGGCAAGGAACTGTTCACCGTGGCGGGACCGGAGCTGGTGCGCGCACTGGCGGCGCGCGGCTTCGAGGTTTTTCTCGATCTGAAATTCCACGACATTCCCAACACCGTGGCGGCGGCGTGCCGTGCGGCGGCGGGGCTGGGGGTGTGGATGCTGAACGTTCACGCGTCGGGCGGACGTCGCATGATGGCGGCGGCACAGGACGCGCTGGCAGGCTTGACGCAGCCTCCGCTTCTGATTGCGGTCACGGTCCTGACCAGCATGAGTGCCGAGGACTTGATCGAAATCGGGGTGGACGATGCGCCCGCTGACCAGGTGTTGCGGCTGGCGCGCCTGTCACAGCAGTGCAAACTCGATGGCGTAGTCTGCTCGGCGCAGGAGGTTTCCATGCTGCGCGCCGAGCTGGGCGCGGATTTCCGTCTGGTGACGCCGGGTATTCGCCCGGCAGGCGCCGCAATGGGCGATCAGCGTCGCGTCATGACGCCGATAGAAGCCTTGCGTGCCGGCGCGAGCGATCTGGTGATTGGGCGGCCGATTACGGCGGCTCCCGATCCGCTGGACGCGCTCAGGCAGATTCAATCCGAAATTCAAAACGTATAGGGAGGCCGTTGTGAAAATCACCGTGATCGGTACAGGCTATGTGGGCCTGGTGACGGGAACCTGTCTGGCTGAAGTCGGCAACGAAGTGCTGTGCCTTGATATCGACCCGAAAAAAATCGACACCCTGAAGGCCGGCGAGATCCCGATTTACGAGCCGGGCCTGGAAGACATGGTGAGGCGCAACGTCGATGCGGGGCGATTGTCCTTTACAACCGATGTTGAGGAATCCGTGGCATTTGGCCAGATCCAGTTCATCGCGGTGGGCACCCCGCCGGACGAGGATGGCTCGGCGGATTTGCAATATGTGGTTGCGGCGGCGCGCAACATCGGGCGCCACATGCAGGGCTACAAGCTGGTGGTCGACAAATCCACCGTGCCGGTGGGGACCGCGGACAAGGTGAAAGCGGCGCTGCAGGAAGAACTCGCCAAGCGTGGCGTGGCGATCGAATTCAACGTTGCATCCAACCCGGAATTTCTCAAGGAGGGTGCGGCGGTGGAGGATTTCATGAAGCCCGACCGCATCGTCATCGGCACCGATAGCGAACAGGCCACCGCGTTGCTGCGCCAGCTGTATGCGCCGTTTCAGCGCAATCGCGACCGTCTGACCGTGATGGACGTGCGCAGCGCCGAACTGACCAAATACGCAGCCAACGCCATGCTGGCGACGCGCATTTCCTTCATGAACGAACTCGCGGTGCTGGCCGAGAAGCTGGGCGCCGACATCGAGCAGGTGCGCCACGGCATCGGCTCCGACCCGCGCATTGGTTATCATTTCCTGTATGCCGGATGCGGTTACGGCGGTTCGTGTTTCCCCAAGGACGTGCAGGCGCTGCGCCGCACCGGGCAGGAAAACGGCATCCCGTTGCGCGTGCTCGACGCGGTGGAAGCGGCCAACGACGCGCAGAAGCAGATTCTGGTCAGCAAGCTGACCGCAAAGCTGGGCCGTGATCTCAAGGGCAAGCGTTTTGCCATGTGGGGCCTGGCGTTCAAGCCGAACACCGACGACATGCGCGAGGCGCCCAGCCGAAGCATGCTCGAGGCTTTGTGGGCGATGGGGGCCAGCGTGTCGGCGTTTGATCCGGCATCGATGGAGGAAACCCGTCGCATCTACGGCGAGCGTGTCGACCTCTTGCTGGTCGACAGCCCGATGGATGCGCTGAAAGGCGCCGACGCGCTGTTGATCGTCACCGAATGGAAAGTGTTCCGCAGCCCCAATTTCGACACCATGAAGACGCTTATGAAAGCGCCGCTGGTTTTCGATGGCCGTAATCTGTACGAGCCGCAGGCGATGCGCGAGATGGGCTTCGATTATTTGCCGGTCGGACGCCAGTAGCATGTACAAGACCATCGAAGACTGCGTCGGCAACACCCCGCTGGTGCGCCTGAAGCGCATGCCGGGCGCGACGACGAACACCGTGCTGGTCAAGCTCGAAGGCAACAACCCGGCCGGCTCGGTGAAGGACCGCCCGGCGCTGGCCATGATCGAGCAGGCGGAGGTGCGTGGCGACATCAAGCCGGGCGATACCCTGATCGAGGCGACCAGCGGCAACACCGGCATCGCGCTGGCGATGGCGGCGGCGATGCGCGGCTACAGGATGATTCTCGTCATGCCCGAACACCTGTCGATCGAACGGCGCCAGACCATGCGCGCCTTCGGCGCCGAACTGCATCTGGTCAGCAAGGAAGCAGGCATGGAAGGCGCGCGCGACCTCGCGGTGGCGATGGAAAAGCAGGGCATCGGCAAGATCCTCGACCAGTTCGCCAACCCGGATAACCCGGCGGCGCACTACCGCACCACCGGCCCGGAAATCTGGCGCGACACCGAAGGCAGGATCACCCACTTCGTTTCCAGCATGGGCACCACCGGCACCATCATGGGCTGCTCGCGCTACCTCAAGGAACAGAACCCCGCCATTCAGGTCATCGGCGTGCAGCCCACCGAAGGCGCGCAGATTCCCGGCATCCGCAAATGGCCGGAGGAATACGTGCCGAAAATCTGCGACTACGATCGCGTCGACCGCATGATCTACGTCAGTCAGCAGGACGCCGAGGACACCACGCGTCGGCTGGCGCGCGAGGAGGGCATCTTCGCCGGTATTTCGTCCGGCGGCGCGCTGTGGGCGGCGCTGCAGGTGTCGAAGGAAGTGGAGAACGCCGTCATCGTCTCCATCGTTTGCGACCGTGGCGACCGCTATCTGTCGACCGGCGTTTTCCCGGCCTGAATTGACCTTGGCTCATGCTGGTGATACTTTGGTGTCACCTCTCTGATTGGAGATCGCCATGGCCGCGACCACCACACTCAAACTGCCCGAACCGCTCAAGGCGCGGATTGTGCCGCTGGCCGAGGCGGCAGGTAAATCGCCCCACGCCTGGATGATCGAAGCGCTGGAAGAGCGCGTCGCGCAATCCGAGGCCTACGCCGCGTTCATGGCCGAGGCGCTGGAGGCCGACCGGAAAATAACCGAGACGGGACTCGGTTATGCCGCTGAAGATGTGCATCAATACCTGCTGGACAAGCTGGAAGGCAAAGCTGTCAAACGTCCCAAACCGATCAAGATCTGATCGATGACGGCGGTTGTCTATACCCTGCAAGCACTTGATGATCTGGACAGACTGGAAGATTTTCTGCTTGAGGCAGATGTTCCGGCCGCCAGAAAGACCATGCCACTTATTATCTCGGCAGTTGAAACCCTGCGATTGCATCCAGACATCGGCAGACGTCGAGGAAGCCTGATGCGCGAACTGGTCATTTCGCGTGGAAACACGGGCTACATTGCGCTGTACCGCTATCGCGAAATCCGGGACGTAGTGACCGTGCTCGCGATTCGCCACCAGCGCGAAGTAGGGCTATGAACGAAATGCCAACGAAGAAACATATCGCCTGATGGCCAAAACAAAAACGATTTATACCTGCACCGAATGCGGCGGCTCTTTGCCCAAGTGGCAGGGACAATGCCCGCACTGCAACGCCTGGAACACCCTGGTCGAGACCATTGCCGAGTCGGCCAAGCCTCGATACCAGGCGCTGGCAGCGTCGAGCCAGGTGGAGATGCTGGGCGAAGTGGAGGGCGCCGAAGCGAGCCGGATTCCGACCACGCTCGGCGAGCTCGATCGCGTGCTGGGGGGCGGGCTGGTAGCGGGCGGCGTGGTGTTGATTGGCGGTGACCCCGGCATCGGCAAATCGACCTTGTTGTTGCAGGCGCTGGCGGTGCTGTCGCAAAGCCTGCCGACGCTGTATGTCAGCGGTGAAGAATCCGCGCAGCAGCTGGCGCTGCGCGCGCGCCGCCTGCAATTGCCCGAAGCGCATCTGCCGGTGTTGCCGGAGATCCGGCTTGAAGCGATTTTGAGTCACCTCGCCACGATCAAGCCCGCCATTGCGGTGATCGACTCGATTCAGACCGTCTATTCCGAAGCGCTGACCTCCGCCCCCGGCTCGGTGGCGCAGGTACGCGAATGCGCGGCGCAGCTGACGCGCTACGCCAAGCAGAGCGGCTGCGCGATTCTGCTGGTCGGCCATGTCACCAAGGAGGGCGCCATTGCCGGCCCGCGCGTGCTGGAGCACATTGTCGACACCGTGCTGTATTTCGAAGGCGATACCGGATCGAGTTTTCGCCTGGTGCGCGCGATCAAGAACCGCTTCGGCGCGGTCAATGAAATCGGCGTCTTCGCGATGACTGAAAAAGGTTTGAAAGGCGTGTCCAATCCTTCGGCCATCTTTCTGTCGCACCACGGCGCGCCAGTACCGGGCTCGTGCGTGCTGGTCACGCAGGAAGGCACGCGGCCGCTACTGGTCGAGATTCAGGCACTGGTCGACAGCAGCCAGTCGCCCAACCCGCGCCGCTTGTCCGTTGGCCTGGAACAAAATCGGCTGGCCATGCTGCTCGCCGTGCTGCATCGCCACGCCGGCATCGCCTGTATGGATCAGGACGTGTTCGTCAACGCCGTCGGCGGGGTGAAAATCAGCGAACCCGCCGCCGACCTCGCCGTGCTCGCCGCCATCGTGTCGTCTCTCAGAAACCAGCCGCTGCCCGACAAACTGGTGATGTTCGGCGAGGTGGGGCTGGCCGGTGAAATCCGCCCGGTGCAGCGCGGCCAGGAACGCCTGAAGGAAGCCGCCAAGCTCGGCTTCACCCGGGCGATCGTGCCGGCGGCGAATCAGCCGAAGCAGAAGATTGCGGGCATGGAAATCCATGCGGTGCATAGGCTGGACGAGGCGATCCGGCTGTTCAGGGAAAGCTGAGCGAGCATTGAGGTGTTCGTGACACGATCAGGAGAAAAATCAGGCAATCGCTGACCACGATGCTTACCCAGGCTGAAATCGATTTTGAAATGTGGATGGCTATGCGCAAAGCGCGGGCAGACCCCGAGAGTGTCGTAATGCTAAATCAGGCTTTGTCGCTCAATAAGAAACACTTAGCTCATCACCTGCCCATGCTCCCGCGTGTCGTGGAACGCGACCTTGGGCCAGCGCTCCTGCGCAAGCTGCAAATTCACGCGGGTATCCGCCAGATACACCAGATTGCCGTCGACGTCCTTCGCCAGCTTCAGCGTGTTGGCCCTGGTGAATTCGGCGAGGTGCGGAGCGTCCGCGCAGGTAACCCAGCGGGCGGTGTGGATGCCGGCGTTTTCGAAGCTGGCTTCGACGCCGTATTCGGTCCTGAGGCGATGCGCGACGATCTCGAACTGCAGCGGGCCGACGGCGCCGATCAAGAGCGTGTTGTCGGCGAAGGGTGCGAAGACCTGCACCGCGCCTTCCTCGCCCAGCTCAAGCAAGCCCTTGTTCAACTGCTTGGCGCGCAGCGGGTCGCGCAGGCGCGGGCGGCTGAAGAGTTCGGGGGCGAAGTAAGGGATGCCCTTGTATTGCAGGGCCTCGCCTTCGGTGAGGGTGTCGCCGATGTGCAGCTGGCCGTGGTTGTGGATGCCGATGATGTCGCCCGCCACCGCGTCTTCCATGCGGGTGCGCTCGTTGGCCATG
>NCIF01000250.1 GCA_002256785.1 Hydrogenophilales bacterium 17-61-9 | reverse complement strand
GAAGTGGTGCACTTCGCGGGCCGTGCCGGTTTCGACCACCAGGCCGGCCGTGGTGCGCAGACCTTCGCGCACCAGGTGCTGGTGGATGGCGGACAGGGCCAGCAGTGCGGGAATGGCGATCTGCGTGGCGCTCACCGCGCGGTCGCTGATGATCAGGATGTTCTTGCCGCTCTTGATCGCGTCGACAGCGCCGGCGCACAGCGAGGCCAGCTTGGCTTCCACGCCCGCTCGGCCCCAGTCGGCCGGGTAGGTGATGTCCAGCGTGTGGCTGCGGAACTTGCCTTGGGTGGCCGATTCGATGTCGCGCAGCTTGGCCATGTCGGTGAAGTCGAGCACAGGCTGGCTCACTTCAAGCCGCATCGGCGGGTTGACCTGGTTGATGTCCAGCAGGTTGGGCTTGGGGCCGATGAAGGACACCAGCGACATCACGATCGCCTCGCGGATCGGGTCGATCGGCGGGTTGGTGACCTGCGCAAACAACTGCTTGAAGTAGTTGTACAGCGGCTTGTTCTTGTCGGAAAGCACGGCCAGCGGGCTGTCGTTGCCCATGGAGCCGATGCCCTCTTCGCCGTTGGCGGCCATCGGGCTCATCAGGAACTTGATGTCTTCCTGCGTGTAACCGAAGGCCTGCTGGCGGTCCAGCAGTTCGGGCGCGACGTTTTCCATGCCCCCCGTTTGTGGCCCGGAGGCGCCGATGCGCTGCTCCTGCGCCGACTCGCCCGCGACGGGCGTGTCCACATCGTCCAGACGGATGCGCAGGTTGTCGATCCACTGCTTGTAGGGTTTGTTGTTCGCGAGGTTGGCCTTGAGCTCCTCGTCGTCGATCATGCGACCTTGCTCCAGGTCGATCAGGAACATCTTGCCGGGCTGCAGGCGCCATTTGCGCACGATCTTGTTTTCGGGCACGGGCAGCACGCCCGACTCCGAACCCATGATCACGAAGTCGTCGTCGGTGATGCAGTAACGCGAGGGGCGCAGGCCGTTGCGGTCCAGCGTGGCGCCGATCTGGCGACCGTCGGTGAACACGATGGAGGCCGGGCCGTCCCACGGCTCCATCATGGCGGCGTGGTACTCGTAGAAGGCCTTGCGGCGCTCGTCCATGGTGGTGTGCTGCTCCCAGGGCTCGGGGATCATCATCATCACGGCTTGGGCCAGCGGGTAACCAGCCATGGTCAACAGCTCCAGGCAGTTGTCGAAGGTGGCGGTGTCGGACTGGCTGGCGAAGCTGATCGGGTAGAGCTTCTGCAGGTCGGCGCCCAGCACCGGCGAAGACATCACGCCTTCACGCGCCTTCATCCAGTTGTAGTTGCCC
>NCIF01000145.1 GCA_002256785.1 Hydrogenophilales bacterium 17-61-9 | reverse complement strand
AGGTGCAGTTCTTCGGAGGCGCGGGTAAACCCGGCCAGTCGGGCCGCCGCTTCGAACACCTGGATTTGGCGCAGGGTGATGTGCATGGAGACAACGATAATAATTGGTTATGCTTTTCATTATGAATATCGATTGTTAATTATGCAATCGAGCGGATAAGGTTACGGTCCCGCTATAGCCTGTGTGGCTGTGGCTCAGTAATAAAGGAAGCTTTGAACAAGTCCTCTAGCGCGCGATGGCAGGGGGTTTTGTTCAGGGTTTCCTGAGGGCCTGGTTTTGCGCAGCAAGGCAACCAGGTATTAAGGGTTTGGAATTTTTGTCTGAATCAGCATGCTAAGGAGCAAATAATGGCAGTGAAGACCTATCAGGCCGGGGTGAAAGAATACCGGCACACTTACTGGATGCCGGAGTACACCCCGCTCGATACCGACATCCTGGCGTGTTTCAAAATCACCCCGCAGGCGGGTGTGGACCGTGAAGAGGCTGCCGCTGCTGTTGCTGCGGAATCGTCCACGGGTACCTGGACCACGGTGTGGACCGACTTGTTGACCGACATGGACTACTACAAGGGTCGCGCCTATCGCATCGAAGATGTGCCTGGCGACGACACCTGTTTCTATGCCTTCATCGCTTACCCGATCGACCTGTTCGAAGAGGGTTCGGTTGTCAACGTGTTCACCTCGCTGGTCGGTAACGTGTTCGGCTTCAAGGCCGTGCGCGCCCTGCGTCTGGAAGACGTGCGCTTCCCGATCGCCTACGTGAAGACCTGTGGCGGCCCACCCATGGGCATCCAGGTCGAGCGCGACACCATGAACAAATATGGTCGTCCGCTGTTGGGCTGTACCATCAAGCCGAAGCTGGGTCTGTCCGGCAAGAATTACGGTCGCGCCGTGTACGAGTGCCTGCGTGGCGGTCTGGACTTCACCAAGGACGACGAGAACATCAACAGCCAGCCCTTCATGCGTTGGCGTCAGCGTTTCGACTTCGTTCAGGAAGCAACCCTGAAGGCTGAAGCCGAAACCGGCGAGCGCAAGGGCCACTACCTGAACGTGACCGCGCCGACCCCGGAAGAGATGTACAAGCGTGCCGAGTACGCCAAGGAAATCGGCGCGCCGATCATCATGCACGATTACATCACCGGCGGCTTCTGCGCCAACACGGGCCTGGCCAACTGGTGTCGCGACAACGGCATGCTGCTGCACATCCACCGCGCCATGCACGCCGTGGTCGACCGCAACCCGCACCACGGTATTCACTTCCGCGTGCTGACCAAGATTCTGCGTCTGTCGGGCGGCGACCAGCTGCACACCGGCACCGTGGTCGGCAAGCTGGAAGGCGACCGCGCTTCGACCCTGGGCTGGATCGATCTGCTGCGCGAGTCCTTCATTCCGGAAGACCGCAGCCGCGGCATCTTCTTCGACCAGGACTGGGGTTCCATGCCCGGCGCGTTCGCGGTTGCGTCCGGCGGTATTCACGTCTGGCACATGCCCGCCCTGGTCAACATCTTCGGCGACGACTCCGTGCTGCAGTTCGGCGGCGGCACGCTGGGTCACCCCTGGGGTAACGCGGCAGGCGCCTGCGCTAACCGCGTGGCGCTGGAGGCCTGCGTGCAGGCGCGTAACGAAGGTCGTCAAATCGAGAAGGAAGGTAAGGAAATTCTTACCGCCGCGGCTGCGCACAGCCCCGAACTCAAGATCGCCATGGAAACGTGGAAAGAAATCAAGTTCGAGTTTGATACCGTCGACAAACTGGATATCTCGAACAAGTAAGCAGGTGTCAGGATTCAGGATTCAGGATTCGGGGAAAAATAGCGCGGCCAGGCCGCACTTCCCCTGATCTCTGATCCCCGACCCCTAGCCCCTCACATTTGAAAGGAAATAAACATGGCTGTTCAAGTTTACAAAGCCGCGACCAAGTACGAGACCTTCTCTTACCTGCCCGTGATGACGGCTGATCAGGTTCGTCGTCAGATCGCTTACTGCATTAGCCAGGGTTGGAACCCGTCGGTTGAGCACACGCAAAAAGGCACGGCCGCAACCAGCAACTACTGGTATATGTGGAAGCTGCCCTTCTTCGGCGAGCAGTCGGTTGACGCCGTGCTGGCCGAGCTGGACGCATGCCATCGCGACAACCCCGATCACCTGGTCCGTTTTGTTGCGTATGACAACTACGCACAGAGCCAGGGCATGGCGTTTGTGGTGTATCGCTAAAAAGCGAATGGGCGCCAGTGCATGTGTGCTGGCGCCGGGCAGGGCGGTTGTATTCCAAGTTCTGTTTGTTGAGCTCGCGGTTGCGAACCTGTTCGATCGCGTAATCGCGACCTCAACAAACCCGTTAGATTCGAGGTAAGTGATGACACTAACCACCGACAGCACGGCCACCGCGACCCTTTCCGGGCGCGAGCTGGCATTGAAGCGTCGCAAGGCCATGGCCTTGCATGGCAAGGCGGGCGTGACGAAAACTTCGTCAGTCATGTCTGCCAGGCAAGCAGCTCCACGCATGGGGTCGGCACCCGCAACGCACGTTGCTTCGTCCGCCGGCAGGGGCAGCGCGACCGCCGCTTCGGCGTCCGATGCGGACATTATGGCGAAAGCCAGGGCGGCAGTTGCCGCCAGCGGGAAAAGCGCCAGTCGTGCGCGTCGCGAAGCCATGAGCACAGCCGGCAAGGCCGCACTGCAGCCCGCCGCTTCGCGGCCCAGTGGTCGCGTGCGCCAGAAGCCGCCGATGGATGCGTATGTGTCTTCCGCTACGGCGGTCGAACCGGCCGCTCAAGGATGCGGTTGCGGTTGCAACGGCGCCAGCGGCGGATGTGGTGACGCGAGCGATTCGGCGGGTGTGATGCCGGCTGCGGCCGTTGCGTACGCTTCGAACGTTTCAAGGAAGGCATCTGAGCCGACGGGCCGCGCATTGGCGCGTGCGCGTCGTGCTGCGCTGTCGCAGGATGGCAAGGCAGGACTCAAGCGGGTGGCGCAAGCGACTAAAATCGCATCGTCCATGCCGGGTCAGGACTGGGAGGCGGCCATCACCAAGGGCGCCACCGGTCGTCAGAAGGCCATGCAGCGTCGCGTCGTGCAGTCCCTGGCTGGCAGCATGAAAAGCGCGAGGTCCGGCGACGCAACGCGTCCTGCGGGTCGTGTGCGTGCCCGGATGGAAACGCCGGCGCCGGCCAAGGTCGAGGCAGGCCAGACCCTGTCGGGGCAGGGCGTGACTGGCACCATGGTTGAGCGCAGCAAGAAAGTGACGGGCAATGAGCCCGGTTCCTGCCGCGCAGTGACCGGCACCGAGTACATCGGCGCCGACCAGTACGACACCCTGTGCAGCGCGCGTCCGGCTCCGGCCCCGGCCAAGGTGGGCGTGAGCCACACCATGGGCGAGCGCAAGGTAACGGGTACGGAAGTGGGTCGTGCGGCCAACGTGACCGGCGACGAGCCGGGCAACTGCCGGGGCATCACCGGTACCGAGTATCTGGCGGCTGAGCGTTTCGATGAAATGTGTTCGAGCCGTCCGGCGCCATCGCCTGCCAAGGTCGCGCTGTCCGACACGGCCAGGGGCAAGCAAGTCACCGGCACGTCGGTGAACCGCTCAGGCACGGTCACGGGCAATGAGGCAGGTTCGAACCGCCCTGTTACCGGAACCGATTACTCGGTACCGACCCTTGGCGCGCAAGCGCCTGACAAGGTTGCGTTAAGCCACACCAGTCATGGCAAGTCCGTGACCGGTACGGCCGTGGGTCATACCTCCAGGATTACCGGCGATGAAAACGGCAACTGCCGGGGCATCACCGGCACCGAGTATCTTGCGCAGGAGCAGTTCACCACGGTGTGCGGCACGTCCGCGCCCGAAACGCCGCGCAAGGTCAGCGTGATGTCGTCGCGCGGCCAGCAGCCGGTTTCCGGCACGGAAGTCGGTCGTTCGCGCAATGTGACGGGTGACGAGCCTGGCTCATGCCGGAGCATCACCGGTTCGCAGTACTACAACTCGGAGAGTTTTGGCGCGTTGTGCGACGCCGCTTCGCCGAAAAAAGTGGCGACGATGCAAACCTTGTCGGGCCGGTCCTTGACCGGTACGGAGGTCGGCCGAAGCCCAAAGGTGTCCGGTGACGAGATGGGTGGGTGCAAGCCCGTCACCGGTACGGAATATATCGGCGCAGACCAGCAACGTGCTGTCTGTTCGGTAAGCACCCCAGTTGCGCCCGTTGCCAAGGTTGCAGTTGATCAGACATGGCGCGGTCAGGCCGTGACGGGAACCTATGTGGGTCGCTCGGAGCGGGTGACCGGTGCTGAATCGGGCGGATGCTCGCCGATCAGCGGCACGCCTTATATCGGCCGGGGCCAGTACAACGGCTTCTGCGAAGCGCCTGCGTTGCAGGCACAGGAAGCCCGCATTCGCACCACTGCCGTCATTCCGGCTGCGGCCGTGACCGGAGATCGTCCCGGTGCAGGCGGTTCGGTGATGACCGGCGACGAGCGGGGCGCATGCGAAGTGGTGAGCGGTACGCCTTATGTGGGGGTCGATAACACCACCACGCAATGCGCAACCAGTGGCCGCTTCGTGGCGCGCGGCAAGTCGCAGATTGAAATGACGCGTCAGCCCGCCCCGCTGGATTTCAGCATCAGCACGCCGGCGCGCGCTGCCCAGCAGAAGCAGTTCAGCGACGTGACGGGCTCGGCGTGCAACAGCGAGCGCATCACCGGCCCGGTGAACAAGGCGGGCGGCCTGATTACGGGCACGCCTGAGTTTCGCCACCGCGACGCCACTGCCAGCCAGACCGTCCAGGCGGACGCGATTGCCGCTGCGCGCCGTCTGACCGGTGAAGGCAGTCAGGCCGGCCGCCAGGTGACCGGCGATGCATGGGATGCGCTGAGCAAGGTGACGGGAACGGAAGGCGCATCGAGCATGTCGCGCAACCCTTCGGCCCGTGGCAACCCGCGCGGCATGGGTATGAACGCAGCGTTGTTCCGCGATGTGGTCGAGACCCCGGTGGTGCCGGACAGCCGTATTACCGGCTCGTCGGGTAACACCGGTAAAGGGTCGCTGATCACGCTGTCGGGTGGCGCACGCGGTTAAGGCATGAACGGTGAACACGCGTAAACGACTTGCCGCGATGCGTTCTGCCGGCGTGCTCTGCCAGCCAGAGCCGCTCGATAATCCGGCGTGCGTCATTGGATCGGGTCAGCGCTGCGAGCATGCGCTGGTCGACCAGGAGCTGAATCGTCGCCTGTATGCCTATGAGAATCAGGTACGCGGGCGCTTTTCACCCATCGTCGACACGTTGAAAGCGCTGTCCGCATTTCAGCACGAGCTGGATTTTGTGGCGCGCGCCCAGCGTGTGGCGCAGGACAAGCTGGGCTACAGCTTGCCCTTGCGTTTGCTGGAAAATGCGTGGTCGGCGGGACTGGATCTGCGCGCACTGCATTCCTACTGCGTGTTTCGCAGTTTCAAGGAATGCATCGAGCAGACCGACGCCGACCAGACGCCCTGGCGCGACCGGATGATGATCGATGCGGGCTTCATCCAGTCGTGCGGCTACCACACGGTGGATATCAGTCCGTGTGCCGATGGACGCTTGCAGGGTTTGCTGCCGTTTGTATTTCGCATGGCGTCGAACGATGCCGTGTTTGTAAAAGCCTACGCCGGCGCGCTGTTCGATGTCGAAGGCGATGTGGCCGACTGGACGCAGCGCGAATTGCTGCGCTTGTCGGGCGGCATTCCCGGCGGCGACAGCGGCAATTATTTGAAGGTCGCGGTGTATCACTACAGCACCTCGAAACCGTGCCAGCAGGGCTGTGCGGCGCACGGCAGCAATGATGGTCTGGCCACGCAAGCCGCAACCGACCGTCTGGCCGAGTTGCGCGGCGCGATTGAGAACACGTATGGCCGGGGTGCCGCACCTGACACCCTGATGATCGGGATGGATACCGACACCGATGCGATCCGGGTGCATTTGCCCGACAGCGAAAGTGCAAACTGCCCGATGCGGTATGTTGAAAGCGCGGCGCTGTTTCACGAAACGCTGGGCATGCGTGCCGAAGATGCGCAAAGCGCGATCGAGCGGGCAATTGTGACGGCCGAGAAAAGCTGTGGATTGCAGCCCGGCATGCGCAAGCTGATCGCCCGCCTGCTGGAAGCGAATTTGTCGCAGATCCAGTATGTGATCCAGCATCACGAAGGGCGTTATGCCGTGATCGGCCACAACGAGCGCTTCATCTGCGCCGGAGAGGCGATGAGCGAGCTGCAACTGCGCAACAAGTTTTATTTTGCGCATCTGGATACGGTGGAAGAAGGTGCGCCGGATATGGATGTGGGCATCAAGATTTTTACCGGGTTGAACATCACCCGGGGGTTGGCGGTTCCGGTGCTGGTGCATTTTCATTATTCGTCGCGGGTGCCGGGTGCGCGTGAACGCGCAGTGGCGCGGTGCAAGCGGGTCCAGGCCGCCATCGAGGATCGCTATCCGCAACTGCACGAGCAGGGCATGTTGCATTGCCGGATGGCGGTGAGCGATACCGAAGGCAGCGAGCGCTGCACGTTTATAGATGATGTTGTCCAGGACGCAGGACATTGAGTGTGATGAGTCGCTAAGGCAGCCCTATGAGAATCATGCAAGTCGAAAAGACCCTGGTGTCAACCAACCGGATCAAGGAAATGGGCCATCGTCCTCTCCTGGTGGTGCGGGACAAGGTGGGCGGAACC
>NCIF01000144.1 GCA_002256785.1 Hydrogenophilales bacterium 17-61-9 | reverse complement strand
CATGAGCCTGAATGTGCTGGATGCCGGCCGGTTTCTGGCCCGGTTTGGCTACCCCGATACGCTCAAGCGCGGCAGCGTCGACATTCAGGGTAACGCCACCTGGACAGGCTCGCCCGCCGATTTTTCGTTCGCAACCCTGGCCGGGCAACTCGACTTCAAGGCGCGGGGCGGGCAGTTTCTCAAGCTTGAGCCCGGCGTGGGCAAACTGCTCGGTGTGTTGAGCCTGCAGTCGTTGCCGCGCCGGCTGAATTTCGATTTCCGTGATATCTTCAATGAAGGCTATGCCTTTGATGAAATCGGCGCCACATTGCGTATTGCGCGCGGCGTGGTGTACAGCGATGACTTCAGGATGCGCGGGCCATCAGCCAAGGTCAATATGTCGGGCTTAGCCGATATCAATCAGGAATCCGTTCAACTGCGGATGAAAGTGATCCCGAAGTTGTCCGAAGGCATCGCTGTGGCGGGCGCCTTGATCGGCGGCCCGCTTGCAGGCGTAGGTGCGCTGGCAGCGCAAAAGTTGCTGCGTGATCCGTTTGAAGAAGTCATCAGCCAGGAATACATGGTGATCGGGCCGTGGTTGACCCCCGATGTGAAACGACTGCCAAAAACCAGGGGCAACACTGAATCCCAGGCGACAGAACCCTGATTGTGGAACAACGACATGACGACGAAGAAAATAAGCAAATCCACTGTGGCGCGCCCTAAAACCGCACAGGTCACAAAAACGGCTGCGCAGGCGGGCACGGTCCGGGTGGCGGCAATCCAGATGGCGTCCGGCCCCAATGTGCCGGCGAATCTGGCCGAAGCGGAGCAGCTGATCGACCTCGCGGTCGACGCCGGCGCGCAACTGGTCGCGCTCCCCGAGTTCTTCTGCATCATGGCGATGAAAGATGCCGATGTGGTGAAAGTGCGCGAAGCGGAAGGTCAGGGCCCGATTCAGACTTTTCTGTCGCGGATGGCGAAGAAGCACAAGATATGGCTGATCGGCGGGTCTATTCCGCTTGAGGCGGGCGTCGCAAATAAAGTCCGGAACAGCTGTCTGGTATACGACGAGCGCGGCAGGCAGGTGGCGCGCTACGACAAGATCCATTTGTTTGGTCTGGACCTCGGCAACGAGCGTTACCAGGAATCCAGCCTGATGGAAGCGGGCGACAAGGCCGTCGTCGTCAACAGCCCGTTCGGCCGTATCGGCTTGTCCATTTGCTACGACCTGCGCTTTCCCGAGTTGTATCGTGCCATGCCCGATGTCGACATCATCGTGGTGCCGTCGGCCTTTACCGCCACCACCGGGCGTGCGCATTTCGAGACGCTGATTCGCGCGCGCGCGATTGAAAACCTGGCTTATGTGATTGCGCCGGCGCAGGGGGGCTACCATTTGTCGGGCCGCGAAACCCATGGCGACAGCATGATCGTCGACCCCTGGGGCGTTGTGCTCGACCGGCTGTCGCGCGGCTCCGGCGTGGCCATTGCCAATATCAACCCGGGCTACCAGGCCAGCTTGCGCAAGAGCCTCCCCGTGCTCAAGCACCGTTTCATTACGTGTAAACAGATCGAAGTCGACGTGGTTGAACGCCGGACCGTAGCCAAGCGCGAGACGAACGCCAAGTAAATCCGCACCCTATTATTCAGGACGCCGCCATGAACCCCACCGATGCTTTCGTTCCGATTCAAACCGCCGAGCAGCTGTTTCGCTCAGCCGAAGCCACATTGCTGACGCCAAACGGACTGGATGCCGACAAGCTCGCGCCCGTGTTTGGGCGCCTGCTCACGCATGACGTCGATTACGCCGACCTGTATTTTCAGTATTCGCGTTCCGAAGGCTGGAGCCTGGAAGAAGGCCGGGTCAAGTCCGGCAGCTTCAACATCGACCAGGGCGTCGGCGTGCGCGCGATCTCGGGCGAGAAAACCGCCTTCGCCTATTCCGACGACATCAGCCTCGACGCACTGGGCGCGGCGGCCGACGCCACCCGCGCCATCGCACGTGCCGGGCAGGCGCGCCAGACGGCCGTCGCGCGTCGCGCCGATGGCCGTCAGCTCTATCACGCGGTCGATCCGCTGGCGAGCCTGGACGATGCAGCCAAGGTCACCCTGCTGGAACGGCTGGAGAAAAAAGCCCGCGCCATGGACCCGCGCGTGATTCAGGTCATGGCGAGCCTGGCTTCCGAATACGAAGTGATTTACGTCGCCCGCTCCGACGGCCACATGGCCGCCGACGTGCGCCCGCTGGTGCGCCTGTCGCTGCAGGTGATCTCCGAGCAGGACGGGCGCCGCGAGCAGGGCAGCGGCGGCGGCGGCGGCCGCTTCGACTACGGCTATTTCACCGACGACATCCTCGAAAAATACGCCCGCCAGGCTGTGCATCAGGCCAGCGTCAATCTCGACGCCCGTCCCGCGCCCGCCGGCAGCATGACCGTCGTCCTCGGCGCCGGCTGGCCCGGCATCCTGTTGCACGAAGCGATCGGTCATGGCCTCGAAGGCGATTTCAACCGCAAGGGCAGCTCGGCGTTTTCCGGCCGGATTGGCGAGCGCGTCGCGGCGCCCGGCGTGACGGTTGTCGACGACGGCACGATTCCGCTGCGCCGCGGCTCGCTCAACATTGACGACGAAGGCAACCCCACCCAGCGCACCACCCTGATCGAAGACGGCATTCTCACCGGCTACATGCAGGACATGATGAACGCGCGACTGATGGGCATGCCCATCACCGGCAACGCGCGGCGCGAATCCTACGCGCATCTGACCATGCCGCGCATGACCAACACCCTGATGCTGGGCGGTGACAAGGACCCTGCCGAGATCATCGCCTCGGTCAAAAACGGCCTCTACGCCGTCAACTTCGGCGGCGGCCAGGTCGACATCACCAGCGGCAAATTCGTCTTCTCCGCCGCCGAAGCCTACATGATCGAAGACGGCAAGATCACCTACCCGGTCAAAGGCGCCACCCTCATCGGCAACGGCCCCGAAGTGCTGACGCGCGTTTCGATGATCGGCAACGACATGGAAATGGATTCCGGCGTCGGCACCTGCGGCAAGGAAGGCCAGAGCGTGCCGGTCGGGGTGGGGCAGCCGACGCTGCGGATCGACGGGTTGACGGTGGGCGGGACGGCGTAAGGCTGGCCCGCGGCGTTTGGGGCCGTCGGCGCACTCACAGCGGCCGACACGTTCGCCGAAGGTGTCGGCATTCGGGCACGTCCCCGACTTGAAAATATTTATGGCCAAGCGTGCATGCATGCTTGGCCATTTGGTCGGGCGCGAATTTTTGCATCTCAAGCGGCGGCGGGGCATTGCCACCCGCTACGCCTGGCTGCCTCAATAATCAAATATCATTCCTGCCGTTGATTACGTGTCTGGTTATCTCCGGGGAAAATCCCCGGCTCAGCATGAAACGCGTCTGCCTGGCTTTCTCGACCGCGTCGGCGGGTGCGGCGCCGAATTTTTTTTTCCATACTTCGCGTGCGCGCTCAAGCTCGCTGTCGCGGTTGTCGCCCAATACGGCTGCGATGATGCTGTCGCTCACGCCGCGCTGACGCAGGTCGTAGGCCAGCTTGACGCTGCCGGTGCGGGCGCGGTGGTCGGCGACGTAGCTTTCGGCGAAGCGCTGGTCGGAGAGCCAGTTCTTCGCCTCAAACGCATCCAGCAGCAAGACAATCTCTTCGCGGGCAAACCCGGCTGCGCCGAGCTTGCGGGCGAGCTCGGCGCGGCTGTGTTCGCGCCGTGCCAGGAGGCGCAGGGCGCGTTCGCGCAGGTCGCTGGATTCAGGCGTCGGCTTCAATGGCGGGCGCGGTTCCGGAGGCGTTGACGCCGACGGCGGCGCGGACCTTGGCTTCGATTTCCCGGGCGATTTCCGGATGCTCCTTCAGGTATTCGCGCGCGTTGTCCTTGCCCTGGCCGATCTTGTCGCCGTTGTAGGCGTACCAGGCGCCGGATTTGTCGACGAACTTGTGGAGGACGCCGAGTTCGATGATTTCGCCTTCGCGCGAAATGCCCTGGCCATACAAAATATCGAAAAAGGCTTCCTTGAACGGCGGCGAGACCTTGTTCTTGACGACCTTGACCTTGGTTTCGTTGCCGATGATTTCGTCGCCTTTCTTGATCGCGCCGATGCGGCGGATGTCGAGACGGACCGAAGCGTAGAACTTGAGCGCGTTGCCGCCGGTGGTGGTTTCGGGGCTACCGAACATGACGCCGATTTTCATCCGGATCTGGTTGATGAAAATGACCAGGGTGTTGGTGCGCTTGATGTTGGCGGTGAGCTTCCTGAGCGCCTGGCTCATCAGGCGGGCTTGCAGGCCCATGTGCGAGTCGCCCATTTCGCCTTCGATTTCGGCCTTGGGCGTCAACGCGGCGACCGAGTCGATCACCACCACGTCGACCGAGCCGGAGCGCACCAGCATGTCGGCGATTTCCAGCGCCTGCTCGCCGGTGTCGGGTTGCGAGACCAGCAGGTTGTCGACGTCGACGCCGAGTTTTTGCGCGTAGGACGGATCGAGCGCGTGCTCGGCGTCGATGAACGCGGCGGTGCCGCCGATTTTCTGCATTTCGGCGATGACCTGCAGGGTGAGGGTGGTTTTGCCGGACGATTCCGGGCCGTAGATTTCGACCACCCGGCCGCGCGGCAGGCCGCCGATGCCCAGGGCGATGTCGAGTCCGAGCGAGCCGGTGGAGATGGACTGGATGTCGCGCGAGACATCGTGGTCGCCCAGGCGCATGACCGAGCCTTTGCCGAACTGCTTTTCGATCTGGCCCAGCGCGGCGGCCAGTGCTTTGGATTTGTCGTCGGCCAGTGCGGCGGGGGAAGTTGCCATGGTGTCTCTCTCCTGTTTCGGTTGCGTGTTTGGTTTGCGGGCAAGCGTTGGGCCTGCCATGGATGCAATGTAGGCTATACATTTATCAGTGTCAATATAAATTATCACCTATGTATTAAATATTAAGTAATGGTTTGTATCGGGCCGGCATGCCCCTATAATTTCGAGGGACAAGAACGACGCGGGGCTGGGGCGATGAACACAAAAGAGCGGATGCGGCTGGATGTGAAGTGGGCGACGCGGCAACGCCTGCATTACATCGAGGTCATGGCCTGGTATACCGGGGTGGTGACGCGGAGCGATGTGGCGCGGGCCTTCGGCCTGTCCGATCCGGCGGCGACCAAGGATCTCAAGCTCTATAACGATCTGGCGCCGGGCAATCTGGTCTACAACCACAGCGTGTTCGGCTTTGTGCCCGGACGGGAATTCGGCGCGGTATTTGCCGATCTCAATCCTGCCGCGGTGCTGCCGGTGATTGCGGCCAATCTGGCGGTGGCAAGCGGGCCGTATGGGGCGGAGCTGATTTATGGCCTGCCCACGGCCGATCTGCCGCTGCCTGCCCGCCTGCCCAGCCGGCACACGCTGGCGCAAATTACCCGGGCCATCCATGGCGGCCGCAAGCTGCGCGTGGCGTACCGCTCGCTGTCAGACCGCGACAGCCAGAACCAACGAATGCTGGAGCCGCACAGTCTGGTGAATACCGGCCTACGCTGGCATATCCGCGCCTATAACGAGGAGACCTGCGATTTTCGTGACTTCGTATTGTCGCGGATCGTCGAGGCCGAATGCCTGGACACGCCGGCGGAGTCGAATAGGCAGTATGACGATGACTGGGTGGAAAGCGTGCGCCTGAAGCTGGCCCCGCATCGCGGGCTGGATGCGCAGAAGCGCGCGAGTTTGCTGCTGGACTATGGCGCGAGCAGCGACATCATCGAAGTGAATGTACGGCGCGCCTTGCTGGGTTATGTGCTGCAGCGCCTGAATGTCGATACCACGCCGGATCACGCGCTGAACCCGAATGCCTGCCAGTTGATGTTGCTGAACCGGGACGAGATCGAGCCGTTTGCGGCGTGGGCGTTTAGATAGGGGTCAGGGGTCAGGGGTCAGGGGTCAGGGGTCAGGGGTCAGGGGTCAGGGGTCAGGGGTCAGGGAAAAGCGTGGCGCGCGTCATGCCAATCAACAAGCGCGGCGCAGCCGCACAAGCCCCCTGAATCCTGGCCCCTGAATCCTGACCCCTAGCCCCTAACCAAGCAGGTCGATCAAGCCGCGCAGAGATGCGGCCACCGCGCGCGAGCGGATTTCGTCGCGGTTGCCGCCGAGGCGGCAGGTAGACGATATCAGCGTGCCATCGGCCAACGCCCAGCCATAACACACCAGTCCCACCGGCTTTTGCGGGGTGCCGCCGCCGGGGCCGGCAATGCCGGAAATGGCGAGGGTGGCCTGCGCATGGCTGTTGGCCAGCGCGCCGGACGCCATGGCGCTGGCGGTTTCTTCGGAGACGGCGCCGTGGCTGGCGAGGGTTGCAGCCGGCACGCCGAGCATTTCGATCTTGGCATCGTTGGCATACGTAATGAAGCCGCGTTCGTACCAGCTGGAGCTGCCGGGGAGGGCGGTGACCAGTTGTCCGACCCAGCCACCGGTGCAGGATTCGGCCGTGGCCAGCATCCAGCCACGGGCCTTGAGCTTGTCGCCCAGCTCGGTGAGTGCCGATCCCCGGCCCCGCCCGCGCACCAGCAGCGGCTGGCCTAACAGCGCTTCGGCCTGCTGCAGCAGACCCCAGGCATGGCGGTACGAGAGGCCCAGTTCGCGACCCGCCTGCGAGATGCTGCCCGAGGCTTGCACCGCCGCCAGCAACTGCAGCAAGGTGTTGGCGTCCAGCGCGGGGCCGT
>NCIF01000143.1 GCA_002256785.1 Hydrogenophilales bacterium 17-61-9 | reverse complement strand
GTCGTCGTAAATCTTGAGGAAGAACATCCAGACCAGCTGGCCGATGCGCTGCGCGTCGCCGTCGACGCCGACGTCCTTGCGCATGATGTCCTGGATGGATTTGATGGTGGTGCTGATACTCATGGAGTTGGCTGCTTATTGGTAAAGTTGTTGTTCGAGTTCGTGCACGGCTTTGAAATAGGCGGCTTTGCCGCCAAAGGTGCCGACCAGTTCGGGTGGCGTGCCCAGCCTGGTGAAAGGGTCGAGGGTAAGGGTTTTGATGTCTTCGATGGATTCGATGCCGGTGTCGGCATATTTGTCTAGCAAGGCTTCCAGCACCTTGCGCGCCTGTTCGCCGTACTGGGTGAAATAGTCGCGCTTCTTGACTTGCTCCGCCCGCTCGCGGCGCGACAGCGGCGGCTGGTCGAAGGCGACGTGGCAGATGAGGTCGAAGGGGTCGCAGTCCTTGCCGAGTTTCTTGCCGACTTCTTCGGCCAGGGCCTCAAGCAGCACCCCTTGTGCGGCGAGCTCTTCGAGCAGTGCCTGTTTCTTGTCGGCGCTGGTCCAGCGGTGCAGGAAGTCGTTGAGCGATGCGTATTCCTCGCGCACGGCGCGACGGGTGTAGTCCTTGAGCGATTCGGTGATGAGCTTGCCGTCGGGTCCGTAGTACTGGACCCGTTCGGCGACGACATAGACCATGACGTCGCCGCCGATCACATACCTGGTCGGAGACTCGCCGGGTTCGTCGAGAGGTAGCGGTGACTCGGGCGGGGGAAGGGGTTCCTCTTCACCCGGAATTCCCGGCGCTTCTTCCGGTGGCACGGGGAGCTCGTCCCCGCCCGGCTCGAAGATCTGCACCGGGTCACCATCGAAGTCCGGATCGGCGAACAGTTCCGTTGCCTTCTTGAAGTCCATGATGGTGAACCAGTATTTGTCGAAGTCCTCGTTGATGCGGGTGCCGCGGCCGATGATCTGCTTGAACTCGGTCATGGACTGGATGCGCTGGTCCAGCACGATGAGCTTGCAAGTCTGGGCATCGACGCCGGTGGTCATCAGCTTGCTGGTGGTGGCGATGACGGGGTAGCGGCTCTCAGGGTCGATGAAGTTGTCGAGTTCGGCCTTGCCTTCGGCTTCGTCGCCGGTGATGCGCATGACGTACTTGCGGTTTTCCTTGATGCGCTCCGGGTTGAGGTTCACCAGCGCCTGTCGCATGCGCTCGGCGTGGTCGATGTCCTGGCAGAAGACGATGGTTTTCTGGTATTCGCCGGTCTGCTGCAGGTACTGGGTGATCTTCCAGGCAACCAGCTGGGTGCGCTCGTCGAAGACGATGTTGCGGTCAAAGTCTTTCTGGTTGTAGATGCGGTCTTCGACGAGGTTGCCGTATTTGTCCGTCTGGCCTTTTTTTGGTCGCCATCCCAACAGATCGATGTCGAAGTCGATGCGCACCACCTTGTAGGGGGCGAGGAAACCATCGTCGATGCCCTGCTTGAGTGAGTAGGTGTAAACCGGCTCGCCGAAGTAGTGGATGTTGGAGACGTCCTTGGTCTCCTTGGGCGTGGCGGTCATGCCGACCTGGGTGGCGGATGAGAAATATTCCAGGATGTCGCGCCAGGCCGACTCTTCGGCGGCACTGCCACGATGGCATTCGTCGACCACGATGAGGTCGAAGAAGTCCGGCGAGAACTGCTTGTAGATGTTCTTTTCTTCTTCGTTGCCGGTGACGGCCTGATAGAGCGAGAGGTAGATTTCAAACGCCTTGTTGGCCTGGCGATTTGTGATCTTGGTCATGGCCTGGCCAAACGGCTTGAAGTCGTTGGTGCGGGTCTGGTCAACCAGGATATTGCGGTCGGCGAGGAACAGGATGCGTTTTTTGGTCTTGGACTTCCACAGGCGCCAGATGATCTGGAAGGCGGTGTAGGTCTTCCCGGTGCCAGTCGCCATCACCAGCAATATCCGTTGCTGGCCCTTGGCAATGGCCTCGATGGTGCGGTTGATGGCATTAACCTGGTAGAAGCGCGGCACCTTGCCTGTTCCGTCGTCGTAGTAGGGTGTTTCTATCGTGGCACGGGTTTCCGGCGTCGCCAGCCCTTTCCAGGCGCAGTAGCGCTGCCAGAGCTCCTCCGGGCAAGGGAAGTCGGCCAGAGCGATTTCCCGCTCGATGGGACTGGTCTGGCCGGTGCGGTCATGGAGCAGGAAGCCGTCGCCGTTGCTGCTGAATACGAAAGGGACGTCGAGCGTCTCGGCATAGTTCAGCGCCTGCTGCATGCCGTCGCCCACGCTGTGGGTGTTGTCCTTGGCCTCAATGACCGCAAGGGGCAGATTGGGCTTGTAGTAAAGGATGTAGTCGGCGCGTTTCTGCTCGCCACGGCTGTGCAATTTGCCGCGCACGATGATGCGGCCTTTGGTGAACGAGACCTCTTCGCGAATCTGGGCGTGCAGGTCCCAGCCCGCGCTGGTGATTGCCGGGGTGATGAACTTGCTGCAGATGTCCCGCTCGGTGAGGGATTTTTTTGTCATGTCCTCGCTGCGCACGCCGCCGACTGATGTTTATGTTATTGATTTATAATCATTATTATTCAGGCGGGCGTATGTTTATTTTTGTCGAATTTAATAGTAAGCGATGGCCATGCTAAATGACAAACAAACTAGGCTCGTCGAAGGATATTGCTGTTCACACTCGGCATGGCATCATGCCACCCCCGTTCATTTGCGTTGATGGAATCTTTCCAGGGACCTGCGGATTACTGCTGGTGCGTACCTATGCCTCGAACCATTTCGATATACAGCGATTCCATACGCGCCCGTGCCCACGGGGTACGACGAAGAAATTTGAGGCTCGACGCAATACTCGGGTCGTGGGTGAAACAGCGGATCTCGATTTTCCGCCCCAACGCATCCCAGCCATAGAACGAAACCAATTCGTTTAATAACTGTGCAAGCGTGACACCGTGTAGTGGATTGTCGAGCTGGATCTCTTGTATGGTTCGGATCAAAACCCGGTCAGGCTTCGGCGCGCAGGGTCAGCGTGCGCATCCTGTCCAGCTTCTCGACGACAGCCTGATAGAGATCCTGGTCGGCATCGGTGTTGCGGTCCGGGTGGTTGGCGCTACGGATCTTTTTCAGCGCAGCCATGTCGTCGGGCAGGTCGTGCACCCTGGTCACCCGGTCGCCGTTCTTGGCCATCTCGCGCTGCAGCTCGGCCTCTGCGCCTTCGCGGGTGTCGTGCAACCGCCTGCTGCCAAGACGCCAACCCTCCTGGGTCTTGCGCGGGGATTGATTTTTCTCGCCATCAAACCAGATCCATTTGCCGGTTTCAGGATTTAATTCGAACCGAACGGTGGTGATGCCGTAGGTGTAAACGGGCGGCTTGAGGTCCCTGACGAACATCTTGAACGTGCCGACCGTATCCACGGTAGCAAGGTAATACGCGCCGGCCTCATGGGGGCAGAACGCGCTGCCCGGCGTTGGCTCGGGCTTGCTGTCCTTACCTTCAGCCTTTTGGCTGGCGAGCCATGCTGCCCGGCGTTGTGCGTTGGTCACTGGTATTGCTCCTCAATATTGGTTGAAACCCAGCGGGATCACCCCTCGCTGAAGCGGGCGCCCGCTGGACGCTTGGACGGCCAGGAATGCTTCGATCCAGACCCGCCCGGACGCCATCCAGATAGAAGCGCCCGATGCCGGGTCCAATAACGGCCTGTACCGGCCATTGAAACGCAAAAAAGCCACCCTGAGGGATGGCCTTGGTGCTTGCTTTGTCTGGCTCCTCGACCTGGGCTCGAACCAGGGACCTGCGGATTAACAGTCCGTCGCTCTACCAACTGAGCTATCGAGGAATAGGAGAGCGCGCATTCTAGTGTCGGCGCGCGTTCAGGTCAAGCCATAATCCGTAATTTCTGCCCGGAATTTCAGGGTCTGATCGAAGTCTGGATGTGCCCGGACCACTGCGTTGCGTCTTCGCTGGCGGGCCTGGTTCAGGCGGGTCAGCGCGGCGCCAGGTTCATCCGTTCCAGTCGATGGCAAAGCGTGTCGATGATGCGGCGCGACAGCGGTGCGGAGTGGCGCATCAATTCTTCCATGATGCGGGGCGGCAATACCAGCACGGTAATTTCGGTGTCGGCCACGACTGAGGCGGTCCGTTTTTCATTCAGCAGATAAGCCATTTCACCGAATAACTGGCCCTCATTGAGTTCGCCCAGTTGGCGGCGACCCGCTTCGGCATTTTTATAGACCCGCGCGCGGCCACCATAGAGAAAATAGGCGACCCGCGAGTCGTCGCCTTCTTCGATGAGGGTGTGGCCGGGTGGATGAACTTCACCGTATTTTTCCAGCAGGCGGTTGTTGTCGCCGAATACATACGCTTCGAGTTTGCTGGCGCCTTCTCCGCTACCGCCGAGAAAGAGTTTTTCCAGCGCGGCGATGTCGACCTTGCCGTAGGCAAAGAGGGCCTGCGCCCAGATATACAGCAGCCAGAAAGCGAAATAGGCGCCGATCAGCACGAACACCACGCCGCCAAGCGCGCCGTAAAGGCTCAGGTAATTTTCCAGTTTGAAGAATGCGCCAAAAATTGCGATGAGCAATACCAGGCTGCTGACGGCGCCGAAGGAGAAAGCGGCTGCATCGCGCGCGCGCGGATGTTGTCGTGGCAATCGCCAATAGGCGGTAAACAGCAGCGCCCATACCATGGCAAAACCCAGCAGCGTGTTTAGCACCTGTAATACCCGGGCGTTATCCGCGCCGATGAAGTCGTTCTGGCCTAGAAAAGTCAGTGTCACCTGCGCCAACGCCGCCATCCCCATCAGCAAAAACAGTACCGGCAAAATGATGAGTGGCAATATCCATGACACCACCATGTTGCGTTTGCTCTGGTCAGGGAAAATGATGCGAAATGCAGCCTGCACGGCATTGACCAGTCCACGCGATGACAGCACCAGCGTGGCGAAACCCACCCCCCCTGCGGCCAGTTGGGCCTGGCGCGGAATGAATCCGAGTTCGGTGAGGCTTTCCAGCTGCATCTGGTTATAAAGCGCGGCCATCAGGATGGTGGCGGGTACGGAGTTCTCGGCAATGTGGCCCAGCAGCTGCAAGGCATAACTCAGCAGCAGCAATAATGGCGTGGCGGACAGCAGGAAATAAAATGCCGTGGCTGCGGCATGGTTTTTCAATCCGTTCTGGCCGAACAGACGCACGGTGGTGTAGATCAGCTGGATCAGCCAGCTCAGGGTGCCGCGGGCGGGCGGCAGGGCGGTGAATTTTCGGAACATGCTGGCCTCCCCCCCGCACCCGGCTCAGGTGGCTAGGCCAGCGCAGCGGCGATGCGCTTCAACGCTTTTTCCAGATTGGCCTGCGAGGTGGCAAACGACAGGCGGATATAACCTTCGGCGCCGAAGGCCGAGCCGGGGACGACGGCGACGTCGGCGGATTCCAGCAGGTATTCGCAGAAGGCGATGTCGGTGCCTTCTGCGATGACGTCGCGCGCCAGCAGGTTCCGGATCGCCGGGCGCACGTCGGGGAAGGCGTAGAAGGCGCCGCCGCTGTCGACGCACTTGAAGCCGGGGAGGGTGTTCAGCGCGTCGACCACAAAGCGGTGACGCGTTTTGAAGGCGTCGAGCATCGGGGTGATGCAGCCCTGGTCGCCGTTCAGCGCGGCCTCGGCGGCCACCTGCGAGATCGAGGTGGGGTTGGAAGTGGACTGCGACTGCACGTTGGTCATGGCGCGCAGGATGGCCTCGGGGCCGGCCGCGTAGCCGATGCGCCAGCCGGTCATCGAATAGGCTTTGGAGACGCCGTTCAGCACCAGGGTGCGGTCATACAGATCGGGGCAGACATTGAGGATGTTGACGAAGGGCACATCATCCAGGCGGATGTGTTCGTACATGTCGTCCGACGCGATCAGCACCTGCGGGTGCTTGCGCAGCACGGCGCCGAGCGCGGCGAGTTCGTCGCCGCTGTAGACCGCGCCGGTGGGATTGGACGGGCTGTTGATGACGAACAGTCTGGTCTTTGGCGTGATCGCCGCTTCCAGCTGCGCCGGCGTGATCTTGAAGCCCTGCTCGATCCCTGCTTCGATGATGACCGGTTTGCCGTCGGCCAGAATCACGATATCCGGATACGATACCCAGTAGGGCGCGGGGATGATGACTTCATCGCCCGGGTTGATGACCGCTTGCGCGAGGTTGAAGAAGCTCTGTTTGCCGCCGCACGAAACCAGGATCTGCCTGGGCGTGTAATCCAGACCGTTGTCGCGTTTTAATTTGGCGATAACGGCCGCTTTCAGGCTGGGCGTCCCATCCACCGCGGTGTATTTGGTAAATCCCGCGTTGATCGCGGCGATCGCCGCGTCCTTGATGTGCTGCGGGGTGTCGAAATCGGGCTCGCCGGCGCCCAGGCCGACAATGTCGCGTCCGCTGGCTTTAAGCGTGGCGGCGCGGGCGGTGACTGCCAGAGTGGGGGAAGGCTTGATGGCCTGTACGCGGCGGGAGAGTTCCACAGTGTTTCCTTGCATGCACCCGCAAAGGCGAGGGTGCTACTATCGACGGGTTAAAGTTGCGCGATTTTACCTGTGTTCGTTACCTTCCCCAATAGCCCGTTCCGTTTGTTCCAGCCATTTCCGCCGGCTGGCGATCAGCCGACCGCCATTGCCCAGCTCATCGAGGGCATCGAGGATGGGCTGGCGTATCAGACCCTGCTGGGGGTGACCGGCTCGGGCAAGACCTACACCATGGCCAACGTGATTGC
>NCIF01000142.1 GCA_002256785.1 Hydrogenophilales bacterium 17-61-9 | reverse complement strand
CAACAAGACGCTGGCGGCGCAGCTGTATTCCGAAATGCGCGAGTTTTTCCCGGAAAACGCGGTCGAGTATTTCGTCTCCTACTACGATTACTACCAGCCCGAAGCTTACGTGCCGGCGCGCGACCTGTTCATCGAAAAGGATTCCAGCATCAACGAGCACATCGAGCAGATGCGCCTGAGTGCGACCAAGTCGCTGCTGGAGCGGCGCGACACCATCATCGTCTGCACCGTGTCGGCGATCTACGGTATCGGCGACCCGTCCGACTACCACAGCATGATTTTGCTGCTGCGCGAGAACGAGAAAATGACGCAGCGCGACGTCATCACGCGGCTGACGCAGATGCAGTACGACCGCAACGACATCGAGTTCAAGCGCGGCGTGTTCCGGGTGCGTGGCGACGTCATCGACATCTTCCCGGCGGAACACGCGGAAACCGCGATCCGGGTCGAGCTGTTCGACGACGTGGTGGAAACCCTGCACCTGTTCGATCCGCTGACCGGACAGATTTTGTCCAAGGTGGCACGCTTCACCGTCTTCCCGTCCAGCCATTACGTCACCCCGCGCGCCACCATTTTGCGGGCCATTGAAGCCATCAAGATCGAGCTGCGCGAGCGGCTGGAATGGTATTACGCCAACGGCAAGCTGGTCGAAGCGCAGCGGCTGGAGCAGCGCACCCGCTTCGACCTGGAAATGATGGGTGAACTGGGCTTCTGCAAGGGCATCGAAAACTACTCGCGGCATCTGTCGGGGCGCAAGCCTGGCGAGCCGCCGCCGACGCTGATCGACTATCTGGCGAAAGACGCGCTGATGTTCATCGACGAATCGCACGTTACCGTGACGCAGGTCGGCGGCATGTACAAGGGCGACCGCTCGCGCAAGGAAAACCTGGTCGATTATGGTTTCCGCATGCCATCGGCACTCGATAACCGGCCGCTCAAGTTCGAGGAGTTCGAAGGCCTGATGCCGCAGACCGTGTTTGTGTCTGCGACGCCGGCAAAATACGAAACAGAGCATGCCGGCCAGGTGGTCGAACAACTGGTGCGCCCGACCGGACTGGTCGATCCGGTGATTGAAGTGCGGCCGGTGGGCACCCAGGTCGACGACCTGATGAGCGAAGCGAGAAAACGCATCGCCATCGGCGAACGTGTGCTGGTGACCACGCTGACCAAGCGCATGTCGGAAGACCTCACCGATTACCTCACCGAACACGGGATCAAGGTGCGCTATCTGCATTCCGACATCGATACGGTCGAGCGCGTCGAGATCATTCGCGACTTGCGGCTGGGCGTATTCGACGTGCTGGTCGGCATCAACCTGCTGCGCGAGGGCCTGGATATTCCCGAGGTCTCGCTGGTGACGATACTGGATGCCGACAAGGAAGGCTTCCTGCGCTCCGAGCGCGCGCTGATCCAGACCATCGGCCGCGCGGCCCGACATTTGAATGGCATGGCGATTTTGTATGCCGACAAAATCACCCATTCGATGCAGCGGGCGATGGAAGAAACCGAGCGCCGTCGCATCAAGCAAACCGCGTTCAATCTTGAGCACGGCATTACGCCCCGGGGCGTAACCAAACGCATCAAGGACATTATCGACGGCGTGTACGATGCCGACGCCAGCCGCCAGGAACTCAAGGCCGCGCAGATTGTGGCCGAATACAAGGTGCTGGATGAAAAAACGCTGACCAAAAGAATCAAGAAGCTGGAAAAAGACATGCTGGATGCAGCGAAAAATCTGGAATTCGAAAAAGCCGCGGAACTTCGCGATCAGTTGAGGCAACTCAAGCAGGTGTTATTTGGTGTGGAAGAGCATGACTAAGGTTTTATTTGTGTGCATGGGCAATATCTGCCGCTCGCCGATGGCGGAAGGCATATTCCGGCGGGCCGTTCGCGAGGCCGGGCTGGAGCAGCATGTCGAGACGGATTCTGCGGGTACGCATGCCTATCATGTGGGCGATACGCCCGACCTGCGTGCGCAGCAGGCCGTGCGCCGGCGCGGAGCCGATATCAGCAAGCTGCGCGGCCGCAAGGTGGCCGATTCGGACTTCGATGCGTTCGATTACATTCTGGTGATGGACGGCGACAATTACAGCCAATTGATCCAGCGCGCGCCGGCGCATCGCCACGACAAGATCCAGCGCTTGTTGTCGTTCAGTCGCAAGTATCCCAATCTTGATGTAATGGATCCGTATTACGGCGGCCCACAGGGATTCGAGGACAACCTCGACATGATCGAGGATGCCGTGCAGGGATTGATCAAGGAAATTGCCGCAGCCGAATCCGCAGCGAAAACGCGCTGAAGCCGTTATTCGCTTTCAGGTTTCGCAGACAAAACAAGGGCCGCTCATTGCGGCCCTTGTCTGTGGGTGGGTCAGGCCGTTATTTGTCCTGCGTTTCCACCTGGATCAGCGGTTCCTGCGTCGTGCTCACCGGAGGGCGGGCACGGCGGCGAGTGGGGTGCGGTGCGTCCGCTACGGCCGTCTCGCTGACGCGCGCCACAGGCGCACTGGTTTCCACCTGCATCAGGCTGACCGCCTCGGCTTCCGGCTTGGCCGCGGGACGACGACGACGGCGCGGACGGCTCGATTCGCCGGCTTCAGTCGTGTTGGCCGCCGCACCCCGGGTTTCGACCTGCTGCAAATTGACCGTGTTGGCGGGTGAGGCTGCCGGGGCTTGCGCGCTTGGCGTATGCGCAGCGTCCAGCTGAAAAGCTTGCTGAGTCGGTTGAACAGGTGCTGGCGCTGCCTTGGGTGCGCCGGCAATTTCAACGGTTCCATGGAACGCGGCAGGTGCACCCGTTTCAAGCGCCGCCTGTTGAGCCTCTTCTCCTGCGGTTTCCGGTCGGGCATCACGCGGACGGCGATTGCCGCGTCCACGACGACTACGCGGCTCACGTTTTTCTTCGCTACCTGCCTCGCGTGGCGCATCAACCAAGACTGCTGCTTGCGGAGCGGATTCGGCTTCCGGGCGCGGCTTGGGTTGACGTGGCTGACGCGGCGGCCGGGCAGATTCAGCGTTGGCACCCTCGGCACGATTGTCCTTTTGACGCGGTTCGGCCTGACGTGCGGCTTGTGGGCGAGCGTCGTTACGGCCTTCGCCGCGACCCTCTCCACGACCTTCAGCGTTACGACCTTCGCCACGACCACGACGCTGTCCCGGTTTGCGATCGCGATTTTCGCTGGTGCGCTCGCGACGAGCCGGGGTGGGGGTTGCCGCTGGTGTCGCTGCGGCGTCGTCGGTGCGGCTCTTGAACCAGCCAAAAATACGACCGAACAGACCGGCTTCGGCTTGTGGCGCGGCCGGAACAAGCGGACGCGCTGACGGTGCAGGTTGTGCCGGCGCAATCGATTTGACGGCAGCTTCCTGGCGTACCGGGAGGGGAGCAGGTTCTGCCTGATAGCCAGAGTCGGCTTCCGGCAGGGCCACCATCTTGTAGCTCGGCTCGGCTGCGTCGCGCAGATTGAGTTCGTCGTGACGCAGTCGGGTAATGGTGTAGTGCGGGGTTTCCATGTGGATGTTGGGGATCAACACCACATTGACCTTGAGGCGCGTCTCGATGGTGTGGATATCCACGCGCTTTTCGTTGAGCAGGAAGGTGGCGACATCAACCGGCAGTTGCACGTGGACTGCGCCGGTATTTTCCTTCATCGCCTCTTCACCCAGAATGCGAAGAATATGCAGTGCTGACGATTCGCTGCCGCGAATATGGCCGGTGCCGTGGCAACGCGGGCAGGGCGTATAGCTGGTTTCGCCGAGCGAAGGCTGCAGGCGCTGGCGCGACATTTCGAGCAGACCAAAGCGCGAGATCTTGCCGGTCTGCACGCGGGCGCGGTCGTGATGCAGCGCATCGCGCAGGCGATTTTCGACTTCGCGCTGGTTCTTGGGGTTTTCCATGTCGATGTAATCGATCACGATCAAGCCGCCGAGGTCGCGCAGGCGCATCTGACGTGCAATTTCGTCGGACGCTTCGAGGTTGGTGTTGTAGGCGGTTTGCTCGACGTCGCTGCCCTTGGTGGCGCGTGCCGAGTTGACGTCCACCGACACCAGCGCTTCGGTGTGGTCGATCACGATCGCGCCGCCGGAAGGCAGGTTGACCTGGCGTGAATACGCCGATTCGATCTGGTGTTCGATCTGGAAACGCGAGAACAGCGGTACGTCGTCGTGGTAGAGCTTGACCTTGCTGACGTTGTCCGGCATCACGTGCGCCATGAACTGCTGCGCCTGCTCGAAGATGTCGTCGGTGTCGATCAGAATCTCGCCGATATCCGCCGAGAAGTAATCGCGGATGGCACGAATCACCAGACTGCCTTCCTGGTAAATCAGGAAGGTACCGGTTTGTGAAGTCGAGGCACCGTCAATGGCTTTCCACAGGCTCAGCAGGTAGTTCAAATCCCACTGGAATTCCTCGGCGGTACGGCCGATGCCGGCGGTGCGGGCGATCAGGCTCATTCCTTCGGGGATTTCAAGCTGCGCCAGGGTGTCGCGCAGTTCGTTGCGGTCTTCGCCTTCGATGCGGCGCGATACGCCACCGCCGCGTGGATTGGTTGGCATCAGCACGACGTAGCGGCCGGCCAGCGAGACGTAGGTGGTGAGGGCTGCGCCCTTGTTGCCGCGTTCGTCCTTTTCGACCTGGACCAGCAGTTCCTGGCCTTCTTTCAGCGCATCTTGCGGACGTCCATTGCCAGGCAGGCTGGCACGGGAAATTTCCTTGAATGGCAGAAAGCCGTGACGCTCGCAGCCATAATCGACAAATGCGGCTTCAAGACTGGGCTCGACTCGGGTAACGATACCCTTGTAGACATTGCCTTTGCGTTGTTCTTTGCTGGCGGACTCGATGTCAAGGTCGACCAGCTTTTGGCCGTCGACGATGGCAACCCGGAGTTCTTCCGCCTGGGTTGCGTTGAAAAGCATGCGCTTCATATTTACTCCCGCGCGCAGGCATACGGGACAGGCCAAACGGCTGCTTTACAGCGAGCAGTTCATGCGATCACGGATTGTGTTGGGTGAATTGGCATGGATTAAGTGTCCTGTTCCTGGAGAGTGTCACCGGCTAAGCCGGGGCCGTCTTTCCGATTCCCGCTGGGTTAACCCGAGCGTGAATACTGATTTCGTATGCTTGTTGTCGCGTCTATTGATAACATCGCTGCTTTACCGACTAACGCGGGGCGGGTGGTTTCGACTGTCGGCGCCAGCATAATTGAGTGCTGGGCTGCAGGAATCCAGACGGGCCGAGTAGGCGGTGGCCGGTGAGCGTTGTAACCGGCTTGGTGTCCAAATTGGTCAGGCAATAACGGCCTGAACCGAAGATAGTGTATATGAAAAAGAATGACTTAGAGAAAGATTCGGTCCGGCGAGTGAAGATAGACGACAGCGCGGATGGTCAGCGCCTGGACAACTTTCTGATGGCACGGCTGAAAGGCGTGCCCAAAAGCCGAATTTATAAGCTGGTGCGGGGTGGCGAGGTGCGGATCAACGGCGGCCGGGTCGAGGTGAGCTATCGGCTGCAACTGGGCGACGAAGTGCGAATACCGCCGGTACGGACAGCTGCGCCGGCGCTTGCCGCCGAACCGCGCTTGCCGCCCAGCGCCCATCGCTTGTTGCCGCATGTGATCTATCGTGACGAGGCCCTGATCGTGCTGAATAAGCCATCCGGCATGGCGGTGCATGGCGGCAGCGGCATTTCGCGCGGGGTGATCGAACAGATGCGGATGGAACTGCCGGAGTGCCGCTATATGGAACTGGTGCACCGGCTCGACCGCGAAACCTCGGGCGTGCTGATGATTGCGCTGAAACGGCGCGCGCTGGTCGGGCTGCATGAAGCCATGCGCGCCGGCAAGATCGAAAAGCGCTACCAGACGCTGGTGGCCGGAAACTGGCCGAACCCCACGCAACATGTGAAGCTGCCGCTGCACAAACGGGTGGATGCCAACGGCGAAAAGCGCGTTACGGTGCGCGACGACGGCCAGACCGCGCACACCATTTTCCGCCGCCTGCAAGGTTTTCCTGATTTCACCTTGCTGGAAGCGGAACTGAAAACCGGGCGCACCCATCAGATCCGCGTCCATACCTCGCATCTGGGCTTTCCGATTGCCGGGGACGATAAGTACGGCGATTTCGAACTCAACAAACGGCTGGTCAAGCAGGGGTTGAAGCGCATGTTCCTGCATGCCGTCAAGCTGGTGTTCGATCACCCGATCTCGGGCGAGAAAATGCTGGTAGAAGCGCCGCTGCCTACCGAACTTGCCATTTTTCTGGATACCTTAACGACTCATGCGCCATGACTAAAAATCCCAGACAATTTGACCTGCTGATCTTCGACTGGGACGGCACCCTGATGGATTCCGCCGGGGTCATCGTCGACTCGATCCAGCGCGCCTGTGAAGATATTGGCCATCCCGTGCCAAGTGACCGCGCTTCAAGGCAAATCATCGGCCTGGGGCTTCAGCAGGCGTTGCAAACCCTGTTGCCGGATTTGCCTGACGCCGAATATCCACATCTGGTCGAGCGTTACCGCCACCATTATCTGGGGCGGGACGCCGATCTTCCCCTCTTCGAAGGGGTGGCAAGCGGGATTGAACAATTGCATGGCAGCGGCTTCACCTTGGCCGTGGCCACAGGCAAGAGCAGCGTTGGTCTTGATCGGGCGCTTGAAGTGAGCGGCCTGCGCCATTTGTTTGCCGCCACCCGCTGCGCCGACCAGACGCATTCCAAGCCGCA
>NCIF01000141.1 GCA_002256785.1 Hydrogenophilales bacterium 17-61-9 | reverse complement strand
TCGACGATGCCCTGTAGCAGAAGCAGGAAGCCGGCCGCCGGGATCACGAACTTGAACGGATACAGCGGCTGCGGGTCGGGGCTGAAGGTGTTCTCGCGGATGGCCAGCGACTCGCTGGCGTAGGTCCAGCCGGCCCAGGTAAGCGCGAGCACGCCGGGCAGGTAAAAAAACACAAACAGCACCAGGTCGATGCTGGCCTGGGTGCGCGGGCGCAGCGCGCCATACAGCACGTCGCCCCGCACATGGCCCTGGTGCGCCAGGGTATAGGCGCCGGCCATCATGAACAGGGTGCCGTACAGCATGATCTGGGCATCGAGCGCCCAAGGGTGCGGGTGATTCAGGATATAGCGGGAAAACACTTCCCAGGAGACAAGCAGGGTAAGAACGGCAATGGACCAGGCGAAGAATCGACCCGCGAACGTAGTCAGGCGGTCGACCGCCATCAGGAGTGTCTGCATAAGGTGCAACCCGAAGGGTTAGGCCGCCGGCACGCGCCGGCGGCTGACGCGTGCGTTAGCCCCGCTTCTTGGCGAAGAAGTGGTTGTACGCCATCTTGTAGTCCACGCTGGTGTCGTTCTGCCAGCGTGCCGCGCGCGCCGCGAAGGCGCGCATGGATTCGAGCACCTTCTTGAACGCGGGATTCTCCGCGCTCTTGGCGGCCATGATCTTGTCCCAGGATTGCAGCTGCTTCTTCAGGATGGCATCCGGCGTCTTGTAGAACTTGACGCCTTTCCTGGTGCTCATGTCGATGTAGTCCCTGGAATAGCGGTCGATGGCCTTCCAGGACATGTCGGCCGAGGACGCCTCGAGCGCGTACTTGATGATGGCCTTGTGCTCGGCGTTGAGCGCGTCGTATTTCTTCTTGTTGAACAGGATTTCGAACTGCTCGCTGGCCTGGTGGAAACTTTGCAGCATGCACACCTTGGCCACGTCGGGAAAGCCGAGCAGGTTGTCGGACGAGGCATTGTTGAACTCAGCCGCATCGAGCAGGCCGCGATCCAGCGCCGGCACGATTTCGCCGCCGGGCAGCGGGTTCACTGCGGCGCCCATGTCCTTGTACATGTCGACGGCAAGCCCGACGGTGCGGAATTTCAGGCCTTTCATCTGTTCGACGCTGGTGACCGGCTTCTTGAACCAGCCGAAGGGCTGGGTCGGCATCGGGCCGTAGAGCATCGACACCACGTCCATGTTCATGCTCTTGTAGATGTCGTCCAGCAGTTCCTTGCCGCCGCCGTAGTAGTGCCAGGCCAGCACCATGTTGGGATCCATGCCGAAAGCCGGGCCGGAGCCCCACAGCGCCACCGCAGTATTCTTGCCGTACCAGTAGGCGATCACCCCGTGGCCGCCATCCAGCGTGCCCTTGCTCACTGCATCGAGCAGATCGAAGGGCTTGACCACCGCGCCCGCCGGCAGCACCTCGATCCGGAGTTCCTTGCCGGACATGGCGTTGACCTTGCTGGCGAAGTCCAGCGCATATTCGTGGAAGATGTCTTTCGACGGCCAGGTGCTCTGGAAGCGCAGGCTGATCGGCGCCTGCGCCTGCGCGACCGAGGGGAAGCCCAGTGCTGCCGCGCCGGCAGCCGAGGCGCCGGCTGCGCCCAGGAATTTGCGGCGTGATGGTTTTTGGGGAGTAGGGGGGGATTTAGGGTCTACCTTGTTGCTCATTGCTGTCTCCTCTAATTGATATGGAATAGGACAAGCACAACTGAACGACCAGCATCGCTATATGCGATTTATTGCGATTTATATTATCGCGTCTCCGGGGAAGGGAGAGCAGAAATCCTGACTCTCCATGGCGTAGCGTAGCACGCTCATTGTCACGTTGCGTTTGCTGAGCATGGACTATCCACTTCTGAACATGCGTCTGAATATGCGCCGCTTCAAGCAGGGGAAAGCGTGCATATGGTTTTCATGGTCGCAATTCGTGGTGAGCGTGGGTTTTGACTATTCATACTATTGTTTTTATATTCGCTGCTTTTCCCGCTATCCGTGGCGGCACGGGAACGGACCGACGCAATGACCCCTGCTCCTGCGGAAGCGGCACGCAATTCAGGAAATGCTGTCTGCACTGACCTGGCTGACTGTCAGTCGACCAGCAGGTTTTCAGCCGCTAACGGCTCTCGATCAACGGGTCGCCAGCAGGACGCACGCCTTGTCTGACCGCTACGCCAGAATCTTCCTGTTAAGCCACATGCGGGCCTTTACCAGCCTGGCTGGGCACATTCTCGGCTCGCATCCCCAGATCAATGGCTACTACGAGATGCATCTAAGCTATGAAAACGCATCAGCGCTGGGCCGGCAACTGGATATGTACCGGGCGAGCGATGCGCTCAAGCCAGACAGCCGCTATCTGTTCGACAAACTGTTGCACAACGACTTTGTGTTGCAGCCCGCGCGGTTGGGACTTGCCGACAGCAAAATCCTGATCGCACTGGCGGAGCCGGAACGCACGATCCAAAGCATGGTTCACCTGTTTGCGCAGAAGCCGGACCCGGACCTGTACGCCTCGCCGGTCGAGGCGGCCCGCTACTACGTTGAGCGGGTGCAGGCGCTGGCCGGCTTCAGCCAGGCAGCCCCGCAGCGTTATTTCTACTTTGATGCCGGGCTGTGGCAACGCGCGCCGGCGCAGCTGTTGTCCAGGCTGGCGGACTGGCTGGAACTGGATAGTCCCTTAAGCGAACGCTACGAAACCTTTAGCCACACCGGCAAGGCCGGCAAGGGGGATTCGTCTCCGCGTATTCATGGCGGGCGCATCGATACCGGCAGGGTGGATTATTCGCATATAAACATTCCGGGCGATGCGCTGCGGGCGGCGCAAGCGGCTTATCGGATATGCCGCACGCGCTTGATTGCCGATGCGACGGATTCAATCACGCTTTAATATCGGCGCTGCGCTCTGAGGGGGGCCGCGGAATGCGCGGCTGTGCTCAACGGAACAGACTGTCCCAGGCATCGCGCTCGGCACGGTAGTTCATCAGGGCCTCGATAATTTGCCGTTTGCGCTGCGCGCGGTGCGCGGCGGATTGGATATGACCCCAGGCGACGGCGTGCTCGCCAAAATTGCGGTCGATGTTATCGATAAAGGCGCGCACCTGGCGCAGGGCGTGAGCCCGTGCCGGATCGTTCAGCCACCAATGACCGGCGTTGAATACCAGCGCGTTCAGTTGCCGGTTTTTTTCCACAATCGCGTCGTGCTTTTGCTGGTACAGCGCCAGCAGGTCGGTTTCTTTCTGCTTGATGATGGCCTCGACCGCATCGCGGGCAAAAGGCAGGTTCACGTCTGCCTGTTGCACCAGTTCTTCCGCTGTAAACAGCATCAGGTCGCCAAAGAACTGGCGCTCGAATTCGTTGGATAAATCGATGCTGGCCTGGCCCACTTCCACCCCGGGGCGAAAGTCGTCGTCGAGGCCCGCTTCGGTGGTGCGGCGGTGCAGGTTGGGCATGTTGAACGCGGCAAAGCGCTCGCCGATTTCGGCGGCAATCAGCCGCCCGGCGGTGGGGCCGGACATGCGCAGCCGCAGATGACCAAAGGGGATGATGTATTTGAGCCCCGCATGGTTAACGACGAAGTTGCCGGGATAAATCGTCCGCGCGGGGCTGAGCCGGCTAAAACCCTGTGCATAATCAAACCAGGTCTTGCGCGTGAGGTGTTCGCCAAAGAAGAAGGCGTTGAGTCGCCGGGAAAAATCCGTGAGGCAGGCGCCGTGGTCGTGCGCGCCTTGCAGGCGGCAGGGGTAGTCAAAGGGGGTCGGCCTGTTTTCAAAACCAAACAACCTGGCCATGTCGTGATAGGCGGCGTCACCCGGTTTTTGGCGCGGCACGCCGTGAAACCGGCAGGCCTGGTCGCTGGGCAGTGAGGCCAGGCGGCTAAAGAAGGCGCTCACGTCGTCCAGAAAATTGGCAGCCATCACCGCCGGCGAGACGGGCGGGTCGCCTACCATTTTTCCGGTCAGCATCCGGGTATCGGTGGCGCGGAAAATCTTGTCGATGGCGTGGAAGTAGTTCAGTGCTGCCACCGCCTCGTCGCCGGTTTCGGTCTGTCGGTTCACGCACAGCGACTGGTCGCTGTCGATCAGGAAATACAGCGTGTTGTTCGGGTCTTTGGTCAACTGCAAACACTTCAGGTAGCTGAGGTTGCGGTTGGCGGCCTGGCCTTTGAGATAGAAACGGTCTTTGGGCTGGGTGGTGAGCAGATTGCCCAGTTGCGCGCGCTGTTGCGGGGGCAGGGCGTGCAGCAGTTCGTATTGCTCGGCCAGCCCGAAGTGGATGACCTGAAGGCCTTTTTGCCGGTATTCCGCCGCCAGGTCCTGGTGACGGCGGATGTTGGCTTCGTCGCGGCTGTCTTCGGCGACAATGATCCTGATCTTCTCCCAGACGCCGGACGCATGGCCGCCGTAGTCGAACTGCATGCAGACCTGGTAGATGCTTTCGAGGCAGGCCCGCAGGTGGGGTGGGCGATCCGCCGCCGGAATGCTCAGGATGAAGTGATGGCGTGTGTCGCCGGCATGATTGTTTTGGGCACGCTGCCGGATCAGGGTGTCCTGTTCGCGAAACAGGGCCTGGTAGCTGGCCAGCAGCGGATGAAACGCCGCATCGCCAGCCCACATGGCCTGTTCCAGCAAGGGGTAGCACGATTCATAGAGCTCGATCAACGCATCGGCGTCAACCGGGAAGGACAGCGCTTGCAGTTGCGCACCCAGGTCGGCCAGGCCGGGAATGGCGGATTGGTGGCGTGCGATGCAATCCCGCAGGCTTGGGGCGTCCGGGTAATCGGCAGCGTTGCAGCGGGTTTGATTGGCCGGCAGATTCATCGGTACAGCGGCTGTGCGAGCCCATGTTGTAGCTTGGAAGATGCCCAATAGTACCTGTCCATGCGTCAAATCCGCATGGAGCCGATCAGCCGCACGGCTTCATCTCAATACAAGCCTGTTCTCAGGCGCACCCGCTTTTCAACCGTGAGCACCTCACCCGTCGCATCCATCACCGCATACAGCCGGGGCTGCGGGCGGCCGGCCCAGGGTGGGGCGGGGCTGTCCAGGTACACGACCTGTGCGCCGTCGAATTGCTTTTCGACCTGCCCGTGGGTGATCAGATCGTCAAGCGCCGCGATCGATATCCCGCACTGCTTCATGTGACTGAGGGCGAGGGCGCTGATTTTTCCGGGTTTCATCATGGGTGGCTCCTGTTTGCCTGGTGCGGCCCCGCTGTATGCAGGGCCGCCATTGGCGTTTTTCGAATCGGGTATCTATACTGTACGAATATACAGCAACTTTACTGTATGTGCATACAGTATTCGGAGTAAGCCCCATGCAAGCGCTGACACGCCGCCAGGAAGAAATCCTGAACCTGATCAGGGAGTGGATCGAAACCACCGGCAGCCCGCCGACACGCGCCGAGATCGCGCAGCACTTTGGCTTTAGTTCGGCCAACGCGGCCGAGCAGCATCTCAAGGTGCTGGCGAAAAAAGGCGTACTGGACCTGCTGCCGGGGGTGGCGCGCGGCATTCAGCTCAAGGGCGGCGGCGGTCTGCCGGTGGTGGGCCGGGTGGCGGCGGGCAGCCCGATCCTGGCGCAGGAGCACATCGAGCGATATGTGCAAATTGATGCCGCGCTGTTTTCACCGCGCGCGGATTATTTCCTCAAGGTACACGGCATGAGCATGAAAGACGCCGGCATCCTGGACGGCGATCTGCTCGCGGTGCATCGCAGCGCCGAGGCACGGGTCGGGCAGGTGGTGGTCGCCCGCTTGGGCGACGAGGTCACGGTCAAGCGTTTTGCCAAGCGCGGCCATACCGTGCGGCTGCTGCCAGAGAACCCGGATTTTGTGCCGATCGAGGTTGACCTGACGCGTCAGGAACTGGTGATAGAGGGCATTGCCGTTGGCGTGATCCGCAGCGGGACGACCTTATAAGACAAGCGCGGTTTGCAGCGTGAAGAGAAAGGGCGCACCGCGCGTCCATGCAGGCAAGTTCCATTCGTACTGCATGCGGCCGGTCGCTGCTTTGCGGCGTGCTTGCCGCTGCCGCTTCATGTGTTTACATCCCGTCATTTCTTAAGCCCTACTTCTGGCAGGCTTGAAAAATCCCTGCATCGCTTCAAAATAAGGGCTGTAAATCAGGCGTATTCGGGCTATGGCTACCAAGAAAGAAAGCAGTACCCTACTGGAACCGGTCGCGGCTAAAGTCAAGCCGCCGCCCTTGTACAAGGTTTTGCTGCTGAATGATGATTACACCCCGATGGAATTCGTGGTGCTGGTTCTTAAAAAGTTTTTCGGCATTGACCAAGAACGGGCGACACAAATCATGCTCAAAGTGCATACTGAGGGTGTTGGCGTGTGTGGGGTTTATCCTGGCGATATCGCTCAAACCAAGGTAGAGCAGGTCATAGATTTCGCACGGCAGCATCAGCATCCGCTGCAATGTACGATGGAGGAAAGTTAGATGATTGCCCAGGAACTCGAAGTTACGCTGCACATGGCGTTCATGGACGCGCGACAGAAGCGCCACGAATTTATTTCGGTGGAGCATCTGCTGTTGGCGATGCTGGACAATCCCTCTGCTATCGAGGTGCTGCGCGCCTGCGGCGCCAACATCGAGGTTATGCGCGAACAGCTTGCCAAGTTTATCGAGGAGCACACGCCCAGGCTGGAAGGCGAGGGCGACAGCGAAGTGGATACGCAGCCCACACTCGGCTTTCAGCGGGTGATTCAGCGCGCTATCCT
>NCIF01000249.1 GCA_002256785.1 Hydrogenophilales bacterium 17-61-9 | reverse complement strand
AGGCCCATGAACTGCCGCGCCATCGAGTCGTGGTTGCCCGGCACGTAGATCACGCGCGTGCCCTTGCGCGCCTTGCGCAGCAGCTTTTGCACCACGTCGTTGTGCGAGCGCGGCCAGTACCAACCCTTGCGCAACTGCCAGCCGTCGATGATGTCGCCGACCAGATACAGGGTGTCGGATTCGTTGTGCTTCAAGAAGTCGAGCAGGTAGCGCGCCTGGCAGCCGGCGGTGCCAAGGTGGATGTCGGAGATCCACAAGGTACGGTAGTGGCGGGCGGGCGCGTCAGCCGCGGGCGGGTCGGCAGGCGGGGCGTCGGAGCGGCTGGGAGACCAGGGCGCGACGCTCGCTGGCGGTTGGGGCAGGGCATCCGGACGTGCGCGGAGCCGGTTCGTGACGCGATTCAGCATGTCGCCATGAAGCCACGCCCAGATGACAGCGGCGTGGCAGGCGGGTGAAGCTTTGTTGACGCGCGGGTCCGGGTGCGTAGCGTGCGCGCGTCAGCGCGAAATCAGCTCCAGCAGCACGCCTTGTGCCTGGTAGGGCTTGGCGCGGCCCGGCTTTTTGCAGCGGTAGCTGCCGTCGGACTGCATCTCCCAGGCCTGCACGTTGTCGCGCAGATAGGGCTTGAGGCCTTCGGCGATGACGCGTTTTTTGAGCTTGGGGTTGAGGACGGGGAAGCCGGTTTCGATGCGGCGGAAAAAGTTGCGGTCCATCCAGTCGGCCGACGACAGATAGACCAGCTCGTCGCCTTCGTTCTTGAAGTAGAAAATCCGCGTGTGTTCGAGGAAGCGCCCGACGATGGAACGCACCCGGATGTTGTCCGACAGCCCGGCGATGCCGGGGCGCAGGGCGCACACGCCGCGCACGATGAGGTCGATCTTCACGCCGGCCTGCGAGGCGGCGTAGAGAGCGGCAATGACTTGCGGCTCCAGCAGCGAATTCATCTTGGCGACGATGGCGGCGGGCTTGCCGGCGGCGGCCAGGTCGGTTTCGCGCTGGATCGCCGCGAGGACTTCGCTGTGCAGAGTGAACGGCGCCTGCCACAGGCGCTTCAGCTTGCCGGCCTTGCCGAGCCCGGTGATCTGGGTGAACAGGCTGTTGGCGTCGGCGGTGATAGCCTCGTCGCAGGTCATCAGCCCGAAGTCGGTGTACATCCGGGCGGTGCGGGCGTGGTAATTGCCGGTGCCCAGATGCGCGTAGCGTTTGAGTTCGCCGTCTTCGCGGCGGATGACGAGCGCCAGCTTGGCGTGGGTTTTGTAGCCGACCACGCCGTAGATCACGTGCGCGCCGACTTCTTCCAGCTTGGCCGCCCAGTTGATA
>NCIF01000248.1 GCA_002256785.1 Hydrogenophilales bacterium 17-61-9 | reverse complement strand
ACCATTCCAGACGATACCCTCGTAAAAAGGGTAAACCAGTCCAACCAGCGCAAAGGTCGCAGCGAGTTGTGGATTGAAGCGGGCGCGTTCTGCGATGCCACCCGAAACAATGGCGGGAATCGCTGCGGCAAATGTCAGCAGGAAAAAGAACTTCACCAGGTCGTAGCCGTTTTTGGCGGACAGAACCTCCGCGCTGGAGAAAAAACTGACACCATAGGCAATCGTGTAGCCGATGAAAAAATACGCGATGGTGGAGACCGCGAAGTCGGTGAGAATCTTGACCAGTGCGTTGACCTGATTCTTCTTTCGCACCGTTCCCAGTTCGAGGAAGGCAAACCCGGCATGCATGGCCAGCACCATGATGCCGCCGAGCAATACAAACAGAACGTCACTACCTGACTTCAATGCTTCCATCCCCCGTCTCCCAATTGGTTTTTTTATGTGTTATTACACTGTGCATCGGACTCGCGCGGCGAGCAGGATCACTTCAGGTCGCTTGGGCGCTGATCCACTGGCTCCGATTCGATGCGGTCGAATTCGGAATCCATGTCTGCTTCAGACATGGATTCGTAGTCGGACTCCGCTTCGGGTTTGGGCTTCGTAATCAGGGAAGCCACGATGATTCCTGCCTCGTACAACACCCACAAGGGCACGGCCAGCATAAACTGCGAAATGATGTCCGGCGGGGTAAAAATTGCGCCAATGACAAACGCGCCGACGATGACGTAAGGACGGATTTCACGCAGCTTGGCCACCGAGACCATGTTCAACTTGACCAGCAGCACCACCGCAACCGGCACCTCGAAGGTAATGCCAAAGGCCATGAATAGGGTCATCACGAAATCGAGATACTTGCCGATATCGGTCATCACCGCCACGCCGACCGGCGCCACGCCGACGACAAAACCGAAGACCACCGGGAACACCAGGAAATAGGCGAACGCCATGCCCAGCAAAAAGAGGATGACGCTGGCAATAATCATCGGTACGCCCAAGCGCTTCTCATGCTGATACAACCCCGGTGCGACGAACGCCCATATCTGATAGAACACCCACGGCAGGGCCAGCAGGAACGAGGTCATCAGGGTGACCTTGATCGGAACGAAAAACGGCGTGGTGACATCTGTCGCGATCATCTGCCCGCCCTTGGGCAACGCCGCCAGCATGGGCTGGGCAAGCAGGGCGTACAAATCCTGCGCCCATGGAAACAGACACACAAAAATAACGATGATCGCCAGCACCGCACGCAACAGGCGATCACGCATTTCAATGAGATGCGAAATAAAGCTGTCTTCTGTCTGGCTCATACAGTTTTGCTGGCGTGATC
>NCIF01000140.1 GCA_002256785.1 Hydrogenophilales bacterium 17-61-9 | reverse complement strand
GTGCCGGTCGCCATGCTCATCACTGCCGCGCTATTCGCACTGGCGAGCTTGCCCACGTTATTGATGCTGCGCGAACGCGCCAGCCCGCAACCTCAACGCACTGCGCGCAGCGCCTGGGCGCAGGTTCGACATACGCTGAGCCATCTGCGCCAACTGCCCGATCTGAAACAGTTTTTGATCTGCACTGTGCTCTACCAGGCGGGCATCCAGGCGGTCATTACCCTGGCCGCCATATACGCCAGCCAGGTTTTTTATTTCACTACGCAGCAAACCATTTTGCTGGTGCTGCTGGTCAATATCACCGCAGCCATCGGCGCATTCGCCTTCGGCCATGTGCAGGACCGCATCGGCCATGTGCGGGCGATTGGGTTGACGCTCGTCGGCTGGATCGTCATGGTGCTGCTGGCCTGGGCCGCACCCGACCAACGCATATTCTGGCTGGCGGCCAATCTGGCCGGCCTGTGCATGGGTGCCGCGCAATCGGCGGGACGCGCCATGGTGGGCCTGCTGGCGCCGCCGGCGCAGCAGGCCGAATTTTTCGGACTGTGGGGGTTGGCAGTCAAACTCGCGTCGATCATCGGCCCGTTGACCTATGGCGTCACCAGCTGGCTGACCCAGGGCAATCATCGCCAGGCCCTGCTGATGACCGGCAGCTATTTTGTCGCAGGTCTGTGGGCCTTGCGCAGCGTGCAGGCTGCGCGGGGCCATCGTGCCGCCCGGCGATTTGCCCGGATTGGCTGATAGTGTCGTGAATCATCAATATCGAAACATAAAACGGCGTCTTTTTCCGCATGGCGGCGTTGCGCGTCGTTGCCATAGAGCCAGCTATGTCGTCTCCTTGCGCCTTGCCCTGCGAAAAAATCCATCCGTTTTATCCTGTCCCGCTATTTATGATTCGCGACACTAGCCATGCCTGCTTTCACCCTCTATGAAACTGACTGGGCATGCGATGCAGCGCGTCTGGGCGCCGTGCGTCGCGCGGTTTTTATCGAGGAGCAGGGCGTGCCGGAAGCGCTGGAATGGGATGAACACGACGCCGTGTCCCTGCATGTTCTGGCCACGACGCTTGATGGCACGCCGATCGGTTGCGCCCGTTTATTGCCTGACGGCCATATGGGCCGCATGGCTGTGCTGCCTGCCTGGCGCGGTTGCGGCATCGGCCAGGCTTTGCTGGCTGCCATTCTGGGTGCAGCGCAGGCACGCGGGCTCGGCATGCTCGACGTCCCCCCGATTTGAGTAGCACGGAGCATTAGAGTCCAATCCCATCACTCAAGGAGATTGGACATGAAGAAGCGTTTTACCGAAGAGCAGATCATTGGCTTCCTGCGTGAGGCGGAAGCGGGTTTGCCGGTCAAGGAGTTGTGCCGCCGGCATGGCTTCTCCGAAGCCAGCTACTACCTGTGGCGCAACAAGTTCGGCGGCATGAGTGTCTCCGATGCCAAGCGCCTGAAGGAACTGGAAACCGAGAACACCCGCCTGAAGAAGTTGCTCGCCGAAGCGATGCTGGAGAACGAGGTCACGCGCGAGGCGCTGAGAAAAAAGTGGTGAAGGCACCGGCACGTCGCGAACTGGTGCATCACCTGGCAGGCCGCGGGTTGAGCGAACGGCTTGCCCTACGTGTTATCGGCATGAGTGCTAGCGCCTACCGTTACCAACCTGCGCCAGACCAAAACCAGGCCTTGCGGGACCAGATCGTTACGCTGGCGCACCGGCACCGCCGTTATGGCGCCGGCATGATCTATCTGAAGCTCAGGCAAGCCGGGCAGCGGGTCAATCACAAGCGTGTCGAACGCCTCTATGCCGAAGCCGGCCTTCAGGTGCGCCGACGCCGGCGCAAGAAAGTGCCGGCGGGGGATCGGCAACCCTTGGGGCGTCCGCAAAGGGCCAACCAGATATGGTCGATGGATTTCGTGTTCGACCGGACGGCCGAGGGACGCGTCATCAAGTGCTTGACGGTTGTGGACGACGCCACGCACGAAGCAGTGGCCATCGTGCCGGAGCGTGCCATTGGCGGCCACGCGCTGACGCGCATTCTGGACCGGCTGGCCCTGGGGCGTGGATTACCGCAGGCGATCCGCACCGACAACGGCAAAGAATTCTGTGGCCGGCTGATGCTGACCTGGGCGCATGCACGCGGCGTGAGGCTGTTCCTGATCGAGCCGGGCAAGCCCAACCAGAATGCCTATATCGAATCGTTCAACGGGCGACTCCGGGACGAGTGCCTGAACGAACACTGGTTCGTCAACCTGGCCCACGCCAGGGCGGTGATCGAAGCGTGGCGACGCGAATATAACGAGGAGCGACCGAAGAAAGCGCTAGGTGGCCTGACACCGTCGGCCTACGCCAGCTGACACCGTCGGCCTACGCCAGACAACTGGCCGACAAATCGGCTACATTAAACCCCGGACTCTAAAGCCGAGTGCTACTGAAAACCGGGGGGACGTCGCTATGCAGAAATCCATGGGCTGATCGATATGGCGTTCGAGCTGAATTACGCGCATTGCCTTGATTCATACTTGATTGTTGTCTGATAAAGTACGTTTCGATGAGCAAGAAAAGTTGATGCGTAGTGTCGATTGACTTTCGCTTCCGGACACGCTGAACTTCTTACCCCGCAATCCCGTATGACGCAGGCCGCCTGGCGGACCTGCAAGGAAATAAACTGATGGTAAAACCTAAAGCAGGCATCGTTGGCGCCGGTATTGCCGGTGCCAGCTGTGCAGGAACGCTCTCAGGCGCAGGCTGGGACGTGGACGTATTCGACAAGGCGCGCGGCGCGGGCGGGCGGTTATCGACCCGCCGCCTCGGTCATGGCTGGGCAACGCTGGGCACTCCGTTTATTTCGGCCAGGCGCGACCCTTTCCGCAGCCAGTTGCGGGAATGGGTGCGCAAGGGCTGGCTTGAAGCGGTGCGGGGCGATGTTTTGCAAGGTCGCGCCACAGTATCGTGGGCCCAGGCTCAGATGCAAAACCATTACAGGCCGACCATCGAGCCTTCCCAACTGGTGCGTCGTCTGCTCGGCGAGGCAAGTCTGCATGCGCATAGCCCTGTTGCGGCACTCAAACCCCGCACCATCGTTCTGGCCGACGGCCGGGAAATGGGCGACTACGACTGCGTGATCTGTAGCGTGCCTACGCCCCAGGCGCTGCCTTTGCTCGAAGCGCTGCCCTTGCTGCGCGAGAGTTTGGGCGAGGTGCGCTACCGTCCGGTCTGGTCGTTTTTAATGCGTTGGGAAGGCGGACCCGCGGCCCATGTCGTCAAGTTTGACGATCACCTGCTGCAGCTGGCGGTCCGCCAGACCGGCGCGGGTCCCGGCTTATGGGCGGTGCACAGCAGTTATGAGTTTGCCGAAACCTACCTCGAAGCCTCTGTCGAAGAGGCCAGCACGCGCGCAGCTTCGGCGCTGATGGGACTCCTGGGCTTGCCGTGGCCGGTCGAGGTTGAGGCATCCCATTTGTGGCGGTATGCGCGTCCGGAAACCACAGCAGGCGGGTTCTGGCTCAGCGACCGTGAAAACCGGGTGGCCCTGATAGGCGACGGCATTGCCGGAGTAGGCGTTGAGCGTGCGTGGGAAAGCGGTCTGCGACTGGCCCAGGCCTTGATTCAGGCCAGGGAAGCAGGAACGATTTAAACGGCGCCGGCTTGATGCATTCCGTCCAGCTGAAAATCCCGCAGCGCTTCCGTAAAAAGCTTAATCCGCAAGCCAGACGGAAAAAATCGCGGATTAACACTAAAATGACATCTACTCGGACAACAATGGCGCACCTGGGGTAATTCAATAAACCTGCGTCTCACAACCTGACATGCTTTATATCGATCTATTCAAATCGCTTGAACGCGCCCGCTGGAACATGGAAACCGATATTCCGTGGGACAGCTTCGATGCCAGCAAGCTCTCCGATGAGCAGGCGCTGACCATCAAGATGAATGCCATCACCGAATGGGCGGCGCTGCCGGCGACCGAAATGTTCCTGCGCGACTTTGTGCACGACAGCGATTTTTCTGCCTTCATGTCGATCTGGTTCTACGAAGAGCAGAAGCACTCGCTGGTGCTGATGGAATACCTGCGGCGCTTCAAGCCTGAATTCATGCCAACGGAAGAAGAACTGCACGCGATTCGCTTTCCGTTCGATCCGGCCCCGCCGATGGAAACCCTGATGCTGCATTTCTGCGGCGAAGTGCGGCTGACGCAGTGGTACAAGTGCGCCTCGGACTGGCACACCGAGCCGGTGATCAAAAAGATTTACGAAACCATTTCAAGAGACGAAGGCCGTCATGGCGGCGCCTATCTGCAATACATGAAACGCGCGCTGGCGCAGGGCGGGCAGGGCGTGGCCGCCGCGTTCGCCAAAATCGGCTTCCTGATGGCGTCGAGCAAACGCTCCGACAAGGCGCTGCACCCCACCAACCTGCACGTCAACGAAGCGCTGTTCCCCATGGACACCATCCAGTCGCGCCTGCCCAATCCGGAATGGCTGGAACACTGGCTCGACGAGCAAATCCGCTTCGACGAAACCTGGGAAAACAAGGTGGTGGGCGGCATCCTGCGCAACCTGTCGAACCTGCTGGGGCAGACCTTCGAAACCACCCGCGACCTCAATCGCTATCGCAAACAGGCATTGGCCGCAGCCTGACCCTGACCCCGGTACGCTCAAAAACATCCCCGGAAACGGGGTTCGCGTGCCTCCGCGCGGGCAGCATCCTTTAGCTTTACGTCAAAGAATCGCGCCGCATGACGCTATGCCAGGCGCGATGCCTGGGTGCGGCCGCAGTCCAGAAATATCATAAATTTTTCCGCGTATATCCAATCGCCGGAAAGCGGCGACCCGTCGCCCGCATCACGCCAGACTGGGCCGGCGGCTTGATTGTCGTTGCGGTACGCACGCCGGTTCCGGACAGGACAACAGCCTGTTTTTCCTGTGTCACCATTTGGCGACAGGCGTGATCCATCCTATGTTTCTGTTCCGGCACACAATTTTGAATACCGATTCATTTCAGTCGGATTGTGCGTCTCTGTCTGGAGACAGATAGCCTGCTCTGTTGTCCTGAATATCCGCAAACAAATTCAGTATCTGTTTGTTTGTTATATGGATTCACTGATTGGCACGCGATTTGCTCATGTTCGGGTTGTGCGTTTAGTTTCCCGTCTGTAATCGTACTGTGATGTTTTGCAGGCAAGCTCATCGCAGGCGAGCTCATCGTAAGGAATCCATTTCATGCCTAAAAAATTCATGCACCCCGGCTCTTCTTTTCAAACCGACTCCAGCAGGATTGTTCGCGCGTCGCACGATGCTTCGCGGCCGACAGGCTCAGCGGACGTTGCACCCTGCGCTCCTGGCGTGGATGGCAACCGACGTATCGTCGGTCCGGACATCCGGCCGAAGGATGCTGAAATCACCGATTGCGAAACACCGGTGGTGGAGGGCCGGGTGAAGGCGTCGACGAATAGCCGCGGTATTCGCATCGCCGAAGGCGGCGTGAATGCACGATGGGGCGATGACGATGGCGATCGAGGCGTGCAGCATCCTTTCCGGCGACGTGGTCACGCTTGCAGCCGGCGCCGCCGGGGTATGGGAAATCGCGTCTCCGGCAGCGGCACCTGAACCGGGCCAGGAGGATGCGTCTCATCTCCGCCTCATCTCCAACCGGGGGGGCGCATTCCATAGGGAAACGATCGAATCGATCGACACACGGGCAATCAGGGGTAATCAGGCCGATTGGCTTAATGGAATAAAAGTATGGAGCTCCATTAATGTTTGGCGGTTATGAACATCCGGTTTTAAGTTTGGCGAAGCGGCTAGTCAACCCCTTGATTGTTTTCTTTTCTCTGGTTGTTGCCGCGGCGCTGGAACTGCAGACGTTCGACGGGCTGCATCTGCTGCTCGGCATATTTGCGTTTCTGGTCGCCTCTCAGGTATTTGATGGCTTCGAGTTTTTTGAGAGGCCTGTTTCTGCGTGGGGTGGCAATGCAGCTTATGCACTCGACTTATTAACGGCGTGGCTGATTGTGCTGGTCATATTGGGCGTGGTCGGGACGTTGAGCGGAATCGTGGGCGATTACAACGCCCAGGTCTTGTTGTGGTGGGCGTTGACAACGCCATTGCTGCTATTCATTGGGCATTCACTGGTGCGCGCATACCTGGAGAGGTTGCGGGGACTGGGCCGCATCCGGCGTTCGGTCATCGTCGGCGCCAATGAGCTGGGGCGCAAGCTGGCCGACAGGATTCATCAGCAACGCAGCCTGATGATGCGAGTCGAGGCCTTTTTCGATGATCGTTCCGGAGAACGCTGCGAGAGCGAACTGAAAAACGTTGTATTCGGCGGGATCGATGATGTTGCGGCGTATGTTGCGAAGCATGAAATCGACCTGGTCTATATCACGCTCCCCATGTTCGACCATCCACGCGTAGTGGGTCTGGTCAACTCGCTCAGGGATACCACTGCATCGATCTATTTCGTACCCGACGTATTCGTGTTCGATCTGGTTCAGGCGCGGCTGGATAACGTGAATGGCATTCCGGTCATCTCGGTATTCGAGACCCCGTTGACGGGGATCAATGCTATCCACAAACGCGTTTTCGATATTGCGGCAACCAGCCTGATTTTGCTGGTGATCGCCCCGCTGATGCTGCTTATTGCGGTTCTGGTGAAAGCGACGTCGAAAGGCCCGGTGATTTTCAAGCAACGCCGTTATGGCGTGGATGGCGATGAAATCCTGGTTTACAAATTCCGCTCGATGAGCGTGTGTGAGGACAATCAGGTTGTCACGCAAGCGACCAGGAATGACGTACGCGTAACCCGGATTGGCGCCATTTTGCGCCGCACTTCGCTGGACGAGCTGCCGCAATTTTTCAACGTCCTGCAGGGCACGATGAGCATCGTCGGTCCGCGCCCGCACGCCGTGGCGCATAACGAACATTACCGCAAACTGATTCACGGTTACATGTGGCGCCATAAGGTCAAGCCGGGTATTACCGGCTGGGCGCAAGTCAATGGCTATCGCGGCGAGACCGATACCATCGACAAGATGGAAGGACGCGTGGTTTACGACATTGCCTATCTGAAAACATGGTCGCTGTGGCTGGACATAACCATCATTTTAAAAACCATGAAGCTGGTCCTGAGAGATTCCAGGGCTTATTGAACATGAATTGGCAGGGCTGCGCATTTGTCCAGAATACAAGCCCGGAAACGGACCGGATTTTTGAATGCAAATGTTGATTTTTACTGGAGATGATCGATGCGCTTGAAAATACATAATGCCATTGGCGTGTTTGCCTGGTCGCTGGCGATACTGGCGGGTTCGCTGCCGGGCACAAGTGTTGCGTCCATGCGGCACGTGACAGCGACGGACAGCTATCCGGATCGCCAGCCGGCAATGAGGCCGGCTTCTTACAGCCCCCCCGGCTATGCGTATGCCAGCTTTGCAGTGAATGATGCGCCTGTCTCCGCTAAATCAAGCGTTTCGGGCGTGCCTGAAGTCGATGGCCGGACCATGTTTGCCGCTATTCTGGGTCTGGTTGGCATGCGTCTGTGGCGTGGCGGCGAAAAAACGCTGCCGATCATCAAGTGAGCCGTTTCATTCAGATGCCTGCGTATGATCAAGCCGGCCGAAAAACGCATGTTGTTGCCCAGTGCCGGTTTTTGCCAGGGCAATAGGGCGCGTTATGAAGGCTTATCCCAAAACAAGCGGGATGCGGCAGTTGACTGCCGCTGAATCCCTGGCTGTGCTGATGGTGCTGGGGATGATGTCCAGTCCAGCCCGGGCCGAGGAGAACGAGGATACTTTTACGCCGTATGCGCGTGGGCTGTATGGCTATGACAGCAACCTGTTCCGCCTGCAAAACGACCAGGAGGCCAATGCTGTCCTGGGCACCACGGATACGTCCGAATCGTATTACACGCTGGCGGCCGGATTGGACATGAACCTTCGCGTCAGCCGCCAGGTAATCAGGGCGCACGCTGAATACAACCAGACGTGGTTCAACCAATACAGGCAGTTGAATTACGATGGCCGCGATGCCTATTTGAAATGGGACTGGCTGGTGGGGAGTCGGGCAAAAGGCGATGTCGGCATTGCGGAAAAACTGACCCAGGCAAGCTATGCCAACGTCAAGAAGCCGGTCAGCAATCTGATACGCACCCGCCAGCGCTTTTTCAACGCGGCAATCAAAGTGGATAACCCGTGGCTGGTGAAACTCGGCGCGGAAAGAGTCGACACGGATAACAATGCGTCGGTTCAGAAGGCGCTGGATGCCACGGTGGATACTGTTCATGCTGGCGTGCAGTACACGAGCGGCAAGGGGTCGACGGTGGAACTGATCAGCCGGCGCAGTGATGGCCAGTATCCGAACCGTCAGCTTGTCGGGCTGGACCCTGTCGATAATGGTTATCGGCAGTGGGATAACGGCATCGCCATTGCCTGGGCGCCCACTGGGAAAACCCAGGTGTCCGGCAAGCTGAACTATACCCAGCGCAACTACGCAGAAGTGCCGCATCGCGACTATTCCGGATTGACCGGGCTTTTGGCCATGGACTGGATGGTGACCGGAAAAACCACTTTGAAGGCCTCGCTTCATCGCGACATCGGCGCGCTGGAAAACGATACGGCAAGCCATACCCTGAACCAGGGCATCGCGCTCGGCGCTGACTGGAAACCCACCGCCAAGCTTGTGTTCAATGCGCAGCTCAGCCACGACGACATCTCTTATACCGGCGATCCGGGTTTTGCCCTGTCGACGGCCCCGGCCAGAGAGGATCAGCTCACCACCGTGCAGGCCGGATTGCAGTATTCGGTATTGCGCAACACGAGGCTGGGTCTGATGTTGAAAAGAGGCGTGCGCGATTCCAGCGAGGCGTTATCCAGCTATGGATACAACAGCGCCATGATCAACCTGCGCAGCGAGTTTTGATGAAGGCATCTCCATCCACATTGGGAGATGGCATCGATATGCCGTGGCCCGTTTCTGGGTTTTGAACGGAAGGATTCTTTATGAAATTTGTTTTTTATGCCCTGTTCGCAATGCTGACTGCGTTTTCCTGGCCTGTGGCGGCGATGGATTACCGCCTGGGGAGCGGGGATATTGTTCATGTCACGGTGTACGACCATCCCGAATTGCTGCTGGAGACGCGCGTGGACGAGCAA
>NCIF01000005.1 GCA_002256785.1 Hydrogenophilales bacterium 17-61-9 | reverse complement strand
CGCGCGGCAGATTTTGATGGAGCGTTTTGCCGAAGACGCGGGCCTGCTGCAATGGCTGCGCGAATACGTGCAGGAACACGGCATCGTCGAATCCAAAGTGCGCGAAGGCAAGGAGGCGGCGGCTGAAAAATACGCTGACTATTTCGATTATTCCGAATCCATTCGCACCCTCCCCTCGCACCGTGCGCTGGCACTGTTTCGCGGGCGGCGCGAGGACATGCTCGACGTGCGGCTGCGCCTCGACAGCGAAACGGAGCGGCCTGCCTGGAGCGCGCCGCACAACGCCTGCGAAGCACGCATCGCCACCCGCTTCGGCATCCAGGACCAGAACCGCCCCGCCGACCGCTGGCTGATGGACACCGCGCGCTTCACCTGGCGCGTGAAAAGCTTCATGCATCTGGAGCTGGAATTGATGGGCGCGCTGCGTGAGCGCGCCGAGACCGAAGCCATCAACGTCTTCGCGCGCAATCTCAAAGCGCTGTTGCTGGCCGCGCCGGCCGGGCCGCGCGTGACCATGGGGCTGGACCCCGGCATCCGCACCGGCGTGAAAGTGGCGGTGACGGACGAAACCGGCAAGGTGCTGGACACCGCCACCGTCTATCCGCATCAACCGCGCAACGACTGGGACGGCTCGCTGCACACGCTGGCCAAACTGGCCGGGAAACATCGCGTGGCGGTGATCTCCATCGGCAACGGCACCGCTTCGCGCGAGACCGACAAGCTGGCGCGCGACCTGATCAAGCTGAAGCCTGAATTAAGGCTGACCAGCGTGGTGGTGTCCGAAGCCGGCGCATCGGTGTATTCGGCGTCCGAATTCGCATCGCGCGAATTGCCCGACATGGACGTCTCGCTGCGCGGCGCGGTGTCCATCGCGCGCCGGCTGCAGGACCCGCTGGCCGAGCTGGTGAAAATCGACCCCAAATCCATCGGCGTCGGCCAGTACCAGCACGACGTCAGCCAGTTCGACCTGGCGCGCTCGCTCGATGCGGTGGTCGAAGACTGCGTCAACGCCGTGGGCGTGGACGTCAACACGGCATCGGCGCCCTTGCTCGCGCGCGTCTCGGGCCTCTCCAGCAGCGTGGCGCAGGCCATCGTTTCTTTCCGCGAATCCAAAGGCCGGTTCGCCAGCCGCGCGCAACTGCGCGACGTGCCGCGCCTGGGCGACAAGACCTTCGAGCAGGCGGCGGGCTTCCTGCGCATCATGGATGGCGACGATCCGCTCGACGCCTCCGCCGTTCACCCCGAATCGTATCCGCTGGTGCAAACGATCCTCGCCGACATCAAGCGGGACATCAAGGGTGTAATCGGCAACAGCGCCCTGCTGAAGTCGCTCAACCCGTCGAAATACAGCGATGAAAAATTCGGCATCCCCACCATCACCGACATCCTCAGGGAACTCGAAAAGCCCGGCCGCGATCCGCGCCCCGAATTCACCACCGCACGCTTCCGGGACGGCGTGGAAACGCTGGCCGACCTCAAGCCCGACATGATCCTGGAAGGCGTCGTTACCAACGTCGCCGCGTTCGGCGCGTTCGTCGACATCGGCGTGCATCAGGACGGCCTGGTCCACATCTCCGCGCTGGCCAGCACCTTCGTCAAAGACCCGCACAGCGTGGTCAAGGCCGGGCAGATCGTGAAAGTGAAAGTGCTGGAAGTGGACGCAAAACGCAAACGCATCGCGCTGACCATGCGGCTGACCGATGCGCCGGAGCCGGCGGGTGAAAAGCCGCAGGCGGCCAAGCGACCGCAGCGAGACACTCGCGGTCAGGGCAAACCGGCAGACTGGAAACCAAACCGTGCGCCCGCTTCAGCACCGGTGGATGGCGCCATGGCGGCAGCGTTTTCGAAGCTGAAGCGGTGAGGCAGGGCAACTGAGGGGAAAAGGCAAGTGCGGGAAACCAAGGACAATTCCGGCCCATAAAAAAACCGGCCAGGCGCCGGTTATTAAAGTGTTTTGTTGTGTGTTTATTGGTGAATTGGTGCGCTTGTCTGACCCATAAATGTCCACGTATGGCTTATTTCGTAAGGCCTCACGATAAACACGTCGACGCGATACCCCCATATATACCCCCAACTGCCGCATGCAATCCATAAACGCCTCGCACCCTGGCGCGCAGGTATCATCGCTTTGCCTTCCACCGCCTAAATTCAACCATGAGCATCCCTAACGACCCGGTCGACGATTCATTCCTTTGGACGCTTCCCCGGCCCGACTGGTCACAATGGGAGAGGAAGCGCAAAGCCAAGTTGTGGCAGGCCGTCGCCCTACTGTGCGATCTTGAGCCCGCCAGGCTTGAAAACCCCAGGCCTTTAAGCACCGACCCTCAGAGCGTCAGCTCGACCGGCAAACTGGATACATTGTTCACCCACCCACCGCCCAAATTCAATTCGCTACTTGGCCTTGCCAAAACCGGCATTGGTGCGGGCCAGCTCAAGCCCGACAAACTCGACCCGGAATACCTTGAAGAGAGTGAAATCGACCTGACCGTTTTCACATCTTGGGCGAGTGCTACTGGGTTAGCGTTTCCTGACGGATTCCCGTGGCAGCCTGAAATGAATATTCAAGTCACAGGCTGGCCCTGGGGACGCTACGAAACCGATTTGCTTAAAAAAATGGCCCGCGCCGTTGATCTTTTCTGGAAAAACTACGACCCCACCGACCCCACGAGCGCGCCGACTAACGAGCAGGTAATCACATGGCTAGTCAAACAAAAAGTCGCCAAGCGTACCGCCGAAATCATCGCAACCATTCTTCGCGCTGACAATCTCCCCACCGGACCCCGCAAGTAGTACCCCGCGCCCACCCAGCGCCAATGCCTACGCGGGTTTAAGCCAAATCTAGATCGAGTTCCCGCGCCCCTCCGCGCCTATTTTCCAAACTGCTTGCGGTATGCAATGCGAACCATCCCAACACACCAATAAGGTGCAACGATGGTTCAAACACTCCTGCGACTTCCCTCCGTCAAGGCGGAAACTGGCGCATCTCGCTCGACGATTTACCTTCGAATCCAGCAAGGCCTCTGGCCCAAGCCTGTAAAACTTGGCCCGCGTTCGGTGGCTTGGCCTGCTTATGAGATTGCCGCCCTCAATGCCGCACGCATTGCAGGCGTGGCTGATGCTGAGATTCGTACTTTGGTGACGAGACTCGAAGCAGCTCGTAAATCAGCCACTAGCCAAGTCTTGTAAGCCATGCGAGCGGCAAAGCACGTATGTCCGCCGGCTGAGTGGGCCAGTGAGGCTGAGCGCATCGTCTGGCATTTGGACGATAGCGATGGCGGGGATCGGCTGTATCGCCGCGATATTTTCCGGCAGTGGCCAAACAAAATTGCGGAAGCGGTAGCTAAGACGTATCGCGTTCGTTACGAAACCCAGGGGCAACGCGAAGCCAATCTTTTCTTGCTGGATATGCAGGACAAGTTCAAGCCTGCCAGCATGGCGCTTGCCTGGAATGATGACGAACTGGTAGCGGAAGCAGAAAGGGCCGGCAAGCGATGCCGAGAAGCATTGGAGCTCTATCCAAGGCACCTTGATGAAACCCTCAGACTCCTCCTCCGTATCTGTAACCGTTACAGGCTGGACGCTGCCCCTGTTACAGATACCGATACCGTTACAGAGAAAGAACCCCGCATCCGAGTGGGGCAAACGCCCTATACCGTAACCGGGTTCATCCGGCGCGTTACCGATAGCGATAGCAGATGGTGGCGCAGGCAGCTACGCAGCCGGCACGGGCGAGATATTGAAGCCGCCTCGATCCAAGTCGGATTAGTCAAAGCCCAGGCGGGCATTTATGCCAGTGATGAAACGCTGAAGCGCAAGCGTCAACAACACAGACGAAACCGCCGTATCCTCGAATCCATGCAAGCGGTAAACGATTCCGGTTACTGCCAGAGCCTGGCGGAACTTTCAGATGTAACCGTATCGAATCCACGCATCAGACGTGCCGAACTCATGACTCGTGCCCGAGGGTTTGAGGACATAGCAAAATCACTCGGGCATAAAGCCGTCTTTCTCACCGTCACCTGCCCTTCCCGTATGCACGCCAGCCTCGCCAAGTCTGGCAAGCCCAATCCGAAGTACGACGGGACAACCCCCAAGGAAGCCCAAGCCTATTTAGCCCATATGTGGGCCTGCATTCGATTAGCGCTTAAGCACCGAGGGATTGGCGCTTACGGCATCAGAATTGCGGAGCCCCAGCACGATGGCACACCACATTGGCATTTGTTGCTGTTCGTGCAACCGGACCAGATCGATACGCTAGTGGCTTTGTACAAAGAATACGCCTTGCAAACCGATGGCGACGAACCTGGCGCGCAGAAACATCGTTTTACAGCCGAGGCCATTGACTACAACAAGGGCAGTGCCGTCGGTTATATCGCCAAGTACATTTCCAAAAATATCGATGGCTTTGCTCTTGATTCTGGTCTCTATGGTGAAGATCCTGTAGAGGGTGCAGAGCGCGTTAAGGCGTGGGCCAGTGCATGGGGAATTCGCCAGTTTCAGCAAATAGGTGGCCCACCGGTCAGCGTTTGGCGCGAGCTTCGCCGCCTTAAGGGTGGGGGGCCTCAGGGCGTGGTTGCTGAGTTATCCGATGCTGCTGACCAAGGGGACTGGATGACCTTCGTAAAACTCATGGGTGGGCCTATGGCGCCCCGTAAGGACCATCCTCTTAGGCTGGCCCGCCTATGGAGCGATCAGCCTGGACAGTATGAGGAACCCTTAGGATGGCAGATCAAAGGGGTGGAACATGAAAACCTATTTATCCCAACGCGCCTTCATCAATGGCGAATAGAGCGCCGTCCCTTAGGGACCCCGCCCTTAGGGCGCATCCCCGACGCGGATTTTGAAAATTCCGCGAAGCCTCAGCCTTGCTCCCCTTGGACTTGTGTCAATAACTGTAGGGAAAGCAGCATATCCAGTAGGACGGGAATCATTAGAGACTCTGCTGGTCCCTAATGGTCTGTGATTATTACTGCAGCTGCATGTTATTTGAGTTGCCGAGAATGATTGTTGATCTTGCTCTCCTTCCGTCGGGCAGGTAGGTGTGGGCAGTTCCAACCAATTGTTCATTGGAAATCAACTTCACAATAAGTAGCACGACGAAATTGGCGCCAACTGATTCATCCTGGACAATTTCCAGCATCGATGCATCGTCCGTCGCGCTCGGTATCGGGTCGAAAGACGGGTGCGAGTGCCATTCGCCCAAATAATTGAATCGCACGTAATCATGATCGGTTCGATGAAAAAATGAACTTAACTTACCTATAGCATCCTCAATGCGCCGTACGAACGACGCTATCGCACCGCGACGATGCACTGTGATTTCACACACCTTGAACTTATTCGGGCCAATATGTTCTGCCATCAAGACCCCCCCGACCTCCCGCCGACCCGCCTTTTGGAGGGCACTGCCGAGAACTTGAAGAGAACTACGGTCAGCATGCGTCTCCTCGTATAGTTTTAACACCACCCCTAAGGCGGCAAGGCGATCCTCGTCTGTTATGGACTCCGTGCCCTCATCCCAGCCATCCCCATGTGCATCTACGGGCCGTGTATCGAATGGCTGCTCAAATATCCACTCTCGACGCAGCCCAATTAGATATATGGGATATGGAAACCTGCTCGGACTCCGTTGAAGGGCAGCATCTATAGCAAAGCCTGTCAGCCATACCGCAATGTTTCCTACGTCGCAATCGTACGCAACGAGCGGCGGCTCCTGCTCCGCATCGTAACCGGGAGCATTTTGAAAAGGCGCGGGTGGCAGCGTGGCGAGATACTCATGAAGGGCAGATCGAACCACAAGCGGATTCGGGTCTAGACCCGGGCGGGCGCGAGCAATCAATCCCCCATATCCAGTAGCAAACAACTCACCCCAGCACAAGGGCTTCTTGTTGGCTTTTGCGACGGCCGCCATGAGTAGGAAGACCTCAGGATTAGCAGTTGCATCAATTAGCAAATCGCAGCTCGCGAGATCCTTTAAAGCAGCCCCAGCAGCCAGCGCGGACTCTTGGCCGGCTATTCGATGGCTCCTTACGTCGACGGTCACCTCAGCTGCCACCAGTCTCAACGCATCTCGGACAGCATTTACCTTGTGCACACCAACAAAAGCCCAAGAGAGCTCATGTCGAACCAGATTGCCCGGCACGAGATAGTCATCATCCACAAGTAAAAAACGACGCACTCCTGATCTTGCTAATGAGAGTGCAACCTTGCTTCCAATGGAGCCCAGGCCAACAATGCCGACACGAACTGTGGAAAGTCGTTCATATTCCTCTGGCAGCCGAGCATCTGCGCCAGAAGGCATTATCACTCTGTACTCACACAACACCGGTTGCTCATTGGATTCGATCGAAAAAACGCGAAGCGACGTCAACTCAGGGTCCAGTAGTACTACGATCTTGGACTTGTACTTACTCCCCCCTTCTTCCTTGACCAGCAGATCGTCCGAGCGAAGTCCGGCTTCCGAAAGCGTGCGCAGCAAATCATCTGTGGACGCAATGTTCGCTCGTGTAATCGCTGCCTCGCTCCGGAACACGTATCCTTCACCTCGCCACGAAAACAAAGGGAAGTACGAGGAAATACCTGCAGGCAAGTCAGTGATCGCCTGCGCCTCATTTTCAGCAACCAAAATCTCTGAAACGAAAACCACCTGGGCTGTGGCATTGAGAATCGTACGCGTCGTCAGTACTGCCCTTGACTGCTGAGGAAGAGCATGGAAAGCGTGAAGTAGTCTGTGGGTCACAACGAAGCGATGCTCCTCGCTGCGCATTAACTGCCCTTCTGTCATGTGGTGGGCGGACGAAACGTTGATTGGTTGCTCCGGGTTCTGCTCCGCACTCAGCAAGTCGAATGCGCTTCGGATCATGTCAGCACCAGTAACATTGGGATGCCAGTTATCTGCGCGCCACTGCAAACAGAGCGATCCCCCCGGCCCATACTGATGCACCGTCCAACGCTCTAAAGGGTCTCGCGGGCGGATGTAAGGCGGGGAATTCGGAAACACGTCGGGGTAGGTCATTCGACCCGCGTAGGTACGGCCATGTATAGCAAGATCAAGGTCGACCTCAATCTTGCCCTCCACATCGATTCGCCAAGCAGCCGACAGCCAATCAACCTCGTTCTCTAGGCGGTCGAGCTCAGTGCGTTCATGAAGAAAACGCGTCGGATTGCTTATAGCCCATTTCATCTAGCAAAACCCGATGACTTATTCGGCGTAACTGCCTTGCCAGGAAAAGACAGGCCCGTCGCTACCACGGCAGGTTGAAGCAGGGATGCTGCCTCCTCCTGCTTAATGCTCTTTCGGTCGCTGAAATAGGTTGTGTTGAACACCCCGTCCCACGCCTTCCGTACTTTCTCCCGCGAGCATTCATCCTCGTCCAGGACTTCTAGACTCTTCAGGCTATCGACGAGGCAGTCGCGAAAAAAACTGACCCCATCGTCATCCCACGTGCTCAATTTCTTCCCTTGGAGAACGGGGTGATCAATCTCGAACGTCACATCCAGCCTGCTCTTGACGGCCTTCCATGTTTCACGCAATGCGTCATCGTCGCGGCTGGTAATGCCCACAAAATAGTCCACTACGAGCTTGGACAAGCAGATGCCGCTGGTGGTCTTTCCCTTCCAAGCGCTACGGCTACGGGCCATCTTCTTGGTCAACTTTGTTACACGTCTCAGCTGGCTTTTGTCGGTGTCGCCAGCTTTGAGCTCCTCTCCAACGGCATCGTTGTACCAGCGCGTGACTGCGCGGGCATCGGATTTGACCCATTCATTACCGCTGGCTAGCTCATACTCAACAACCTCGTCACCCCATATGTTTTTCGTTCGTAAGATTCGATACACAGGAATATCGATGTGGTAACCATCGGGATAGTTTTGGCGGACGCAATTTGTTTTGACCTCAGCGTCATAAGCCAAGCGCTCATCCTTCAGCGCATTACGAATGCGAAGGCGAGCATCCCGCGCGCCCAAATAATTGCCGCCGGCATCCGTCAGGTCACTCTTCTCAAAATAGACGCCGTCGTCGATGTCGTAATCGCACTGATCATCTTCCACCATTGTTCGCATTGCATACGACCCTTGCGAACTGAAGTATTTTGGCAGTGGGTGCTTCGCCTTAGTCAGCCCGCTCTCTAAGCGGGTTCGACCATTGTCCCGTCGTTTGCGCATCGCACCCTGATCGGCATTCGATAGAATTACTTCATCAGCGTGGTACCCCTTCATTTCGCTATGGCAATCAATGCTGGACATCGCTTCTTACCTCGTATGAGTGTTAAGTGTTATTCCGTGCGTCGTGCATCCGCCAATGCGTCACGGAACTCTTTCATCCGAATGTCACTGCCAACGGTTGCCCATGCGAAGTCGACATCAGAAATGGCTTGGCGGGCAAGCGCGTTAAGAACTTTGGGGCGCGCATCGTCCATATTTTCCAGATAATCGTGCAACTGACCCGATGGACATTGCGCCGGCAACCGATAGGCAAAGCTTCCATTTTCGCGCAGTTGTGCGATCTTTCCGGCTATGTAGTCATTGGCAACTGCCTGCGCATTCATGCTTGCATTGATGGCCTTGATTCCCCCTGTCCAACCCCATGCGCCACGGTGAAGTTTGTTCTTTCCAACTTCTTCGCCACCCTGGACCGGCAGTGTGCCAAGCATATAAAGGTGGATTGGACGCTCGCCTTCGCCTCGCTGCTTGAGAATTTCGTATGCCTCGACCATCCCCACCGCCCCTGGATTGTTTGCCCATAGCCCTCCATCCACGTAGTTAACCTTCGTCCCAGTTCCATCCGGCTCGGTCAACCTCGCGATAGAGCGAAGGATCGGGGCGGCACTGGTCGCCATGCAAACATCCACCAATGCGCGGCCGTTGTCGCGCCCGTTGAGGCGTTTCATGTGAGGTGTCTTAAAGACAGTGGACGCGTGGCGGTTCAGATCAACAGCGGTAATCGCCAAGCCAATACCGCGATGTTCGTATACCTCCCCCATGGTTAGGATCCCGAACGTCTCGGACAACGCCGAATGCAGCGCGCTATTGCCAGACCTAAGTCCGGAGAACAAGGCACGAGTCATTTTTCCCAAAACGGGTATCGCACGAAGCTGTTGATGCGGAAAAATCCTCGCGCCGTAAACTTGGTAGAGTGTAAGAACTTTTCTCAAGGGGATACCAGCAGCCAACGCACAGGCCACAATACCGCCCGTGCTCGTACCCACCAATAGATCAAAGGCACGTCCCGGATCAATATCCCCTCCACCCGACGTGCGAATCCGCTCGGAAAAGGTTTCCAAATAAGTAGCTTGGTACACCCCGCGCATTCCTCCCCCATCAAGGCAAAGAACACGAAATGGTCTTTCATTCCCTATGTATGTCATGTTGATTTGCCAATTTGCTGAAATCCAATGGTGCATAATCTCACGAGCAACAAGAACGGCTCGTTATAACGGCCACCTGCCTTGATGCTCTAACTATTCGCTTTCTAAAGGAAATACTCCCCAATGATTAGCTGTGACAGCCTAGCTAACGAAATACGTTCAATATTTCGCGTAGGAATACCCCAGGATTTTTCTGGCCTTGGCGTTGTAGTCTATCGTGGCTGTTTCGAAAGCTTGCCAGTATCTCCACTTTTGCAAAAATCGGAGATCGAACCGGCCATCAACGAAAGTGCGTGCATTGCTAGATTTTTGCTGTCCATATCACAGTATTCAAACATCCAGCACGACGGATTTCACTTCATCCATGAGCTAAAAGGGCTGACGCACGTATGTCAGTTTATTTCCCCTCCCATACCGCCCGAGCACAAGCCAAAACAATATGGGGTTGGTGCAAGATATCGATCTGCCGAGCTTACTTCTCTACTAGACAGCATAAGTGCTGTACTCGTCGTTGAGAGAAATGGGAATATTCGTACATTTGTTAACGGAATGATGACGTCACTCAAACATGAAGCATAACGAAATCAAGAAATTCGTATACATCACTGTTGGGTTAACCACCCTTTTCTGGGTAATAATTGCTCAACTCATAAGTGGAGTCCCTTTTTTTTCTTACGAAAGCTTGAGGGCACTTAACGTTTCCACTGCCATCGTGGCTGTCATCTGGGCCGGATATTTTTCACAGGCCTGGAAATGGCCATATGTTCGAAAACTTATTTTTTATCGCCCTAATCTAAATGGCACATGGATTGGCGAATTCAAGTCAGACTGGAAGGATGCGCATGGGCAAGGCGTTCCACCTGGACGCTTTGTTTTGGTCGTTAGGCAGAGTTTTTTTTCCATTTCAATCCGCGCGTACAGTGAAAAGCAAAAAACCGTTTCTTATGTGGAATCCCTGGTGTTAGATGATGGACGCGGCACAAAGCTTCTTGCATATTTATACGGTGAAAAACGCACCGCAGCAATCGAACATAGTCCAAGGCAAGGTGCTGCCGAACTAGATTTGATAGAAACCGGCAGTCACCAGATATTAGAAGGAGAATTCTGGACCCTCACACGAACAACGGGGTTTGTTCGTGTAAAACAGGCGGCTCCGGACTTGCACGTTGAGTCGTTTGATCAGGCGGTGGATTTGTGGCGGGATCAAGAGCGATGGGCTAGCGTCCAGTGCTAACTCTCACTTGAAGTAATTGGGCAGCGCGGGAGCTAGGCTCCAGGGAAAATCAGGGCGTCCGGTGGCCGTGAATTGATACCACCTCCGCGCCAGTTTCCAGCGCGTCACAGGTGTCCGCCCAGGCTTGCATCATGCGCCGCCGCTCGGGTAGGTGTTGGCTCCGAGCATAGGCAGCCACAGTGCCATCGGCTTCCTTGTGGTCTAGCTGGCGTTCCATCGCTTCCACACTCCAGCCCTGCTCACTGAGGATTGATCGTGCCGAAGCTCTGAATCCATGCACGCACTGCCGGCCCTGGTAGCCCAGATTGTTCAACAGTTTGCCGACCGTGTTCTCGGATATAACTTCGTTCTCGCCGTAGCCCTTGGCCTTGGGGAAAAGATAAGGCGTATGCCCGGTTAAGCCATGCAGTTCATCCAACAGTTCCAACGCCTGACGTGACAGCGGGACAGTGTGTGCAGGCAATTGTTTACCCACCTTCATGCGAGTAGCAGGGACTTTCCACTCTTGTGCATCCCGATCGATTTCCTCCCACTTGGCGAAGCGGAATTCTTGCGCCCTTACCATCGTCAGCATGGCGAAATAGGCTGCATGGCGGGTAATGGGATCGAATCGGCTAGCGGCACGTAAATCACGCAGGAATGCTCCGAATTCACGACGCTCGGTGATGGCGGGTCGATGCGTGGTGCCTGGCTTGGCAAGCGCTCCAACGAGATGCGCCGCCGGATTGTCTTCTGCCCTGCCCGTTGCGACACCATAGCGGAATATCTGCCCGCACATCTCGCGGATACGGGTCGCCGTATAGGCGACGCCCTTGGCTTCGACCTTGCGCAGCATGTCCAGCAACACCGACGCCTTGATGCTGGCGATGGGCAGATGCCCAATTTCGGGGAAAGCATAGGTGCGCAGGTGAACCAGTGCCTTATCCGCCGTAACCTTTGCCCACTTCTTCGATTTCATTGCGTGCCATTCCAGCGCAACAGCCTCAAAGCTGTTGGCAGCCATGCGTGCCTTATCGGCTTCCACTGCCTTGCGATGCGCTCCGGGGTCAGTACCGGCTGCCAATAGCTTGCGGGCAGCTTCTCGACGCTCTCGGGCGAGCGCAAGGCCTACGTCAGGGTATCCACCCAGGGCCAGAAGCTTTTCCTTTCCATCGAAACGGTATTTGAGCCGCCACAGTTTCCCGCCGGTAGGGTTAATCAACAGATACAAACCGCCACTGTCCGCCAGCTTATAGGGCTTGTCCGACGGTTTTGTGCTGCGGATTTTCAGGTCGCTTAGGGCCATTTTTTCCTCCGTTTGGGGGTATGTGGTTTTTATCCTGGGGGCATACCCCCAAACATACCCCCACATATGGGGGTATTTCTTAGGATCATGCTAAACCTTACCGGACGAACTGGCAAACAAAAAGCCCGGTTTTACGCGGGCTTCAGGGTGTTACTGGACATTATTGGATGTTTAACTGGTGCCGCTTGTCGGAATCGAACTGACGACCTACCGCTTACAAGGCGGTTGCTCTACCATCTGAGCTAAAGCGGCGACGGGCGACATTATAACGATGCCGCGCGCTAGATTAACGGCTTACTTGACTACTTTTAACGCTGGTTTGCCCTTAGGCGGAACGGGTGCGTCGCCCGGTGAAGAAGGCGTTCCCGGGCCATCGGTCGGCGCGCCCGCATCGACTGGCTCAAAATGCAAACCCTGACCGTTTTCACGCGCAAAAATGGCGGCGACGCGATCAACCGGTATGGAAATTTCATGTGAAATTCCCCCGAAGCGTGCAGAAAACTGGATCCAGTCGTTGTCCAGTTTGAGGTTGCGGGTCGCGCCCGCGCTGATATTCATCACAATCTGGCCGTCTTTTACGAAGGCTTGCGGCACCCGCGTATGGCTATCGACCGCAACCAGCAACTGCGGGGTATATCCCGCATCCGCGCACCATTGATACAGTGCACGGATCAGATAGGGTTTGGTTGAGATCTCGGCCAATGCCCTGCTCTTTTATTTACGCAGTGCTTTTTCGGTCGGCGTCAGCGCATTGATAAATGCAGGCCGGCTGAACAGGCGCTCGCGATACTTGAGCACAGGCGCCGCCACTTTCGGCAGTTCAATTCCGTAATGCTCAAGACGCCACAACAGCGGGGCAATCGCCACATCCAGCATGGAGAACTCGTCGTTCATCAGGTATTTTTGCTTGGTGAGGATGGGGGTGAGTTGCGACAGACTGTCGCGGATTTCCACGCGCGCCTTGTCCGACCCTTTGCCAAGGCTGTGTTCCAGCGTGTTCACATGGGTGAACAGGTCATGCTCGAAGTTAAACAGCACCAGCCGGGCGCGAGCGCGCATGACGGGATCCGGCGGCATCAGCTGCGGATGCGGAAAGCGCTCGTCAATGTATTCATTGATGATGTTGGACTCGGTCAAAACCAGATCGCGTTCAATCAGCACCGGCATCTTGCCGCTGGGGCTGATGCTGGCCACTTCTTCCGGCTTGTTGTGCATATCCACATCGATGATTTCGAAATCCATGTCCTTCTCGAACAGGACGATGCGGCAGCGGTGGCTGTATGGACAGGTGCTGCCAGAATACAAGGTCATCATGGTGGGGGCTCCCTAAGGTGTTGCGTGTATTTGACACTTAAAACGCCAACAGCCGGACATAGTCCGGCTGTTGGTTAAACCGTATGGCCCGGCCTAGTGAATATCTTTCCAGTACTCTTTCTTCAGGTAGTAGGCCACTACAAAGAAGAATGCCAGGAAAGCCAGAACAATAATGCCGAGCTGCTTGCGCTTGAGCTGGGCAGGCTCGCCCATCCATACCAGGTAGTTGACCAGATCACCGACCTTGGCGTCGTATTCGGCGAGCGTCACGCTGCCAGGCTTGACCAGTTCAAGGCGCTCGATGACTTCGTGTTCACCCACTTTTCTGAAGACGGGCGCCATCTCGCCCTGCAGGTCCCACATCGCGTGCGGCATGCCAACCTTGTCGAACACGGTGTTGTTCCAGCCGGTGGCACGGGTATCGTCGCGGTAGAAACCGCGCAGATAAGTGTACAACCAGTCGGCCCCGCGTGAACGCGCAATCACGCTGAGGTCGGGGGGCGTAGCGCCGAACCAGGTTTTGCCGTCGACCTTGCTCATGCCGACCTTCATGGTTTCACCGGGCTTGTCCGCTGCAAACAGCAGGTTGTCCTTGATCTGCTCTTCGGTCAAGCCGAGGTCCTGCAAGCGCGAGTAGCGCATGGATGCAGCACTGTGGCAGTTGAGGCAGTAGTTCACGAACATGTGAGCGCCACGCTGCAGTGAATCCTGATCGGCAACATTGACTGGCGCCTTGTCGAGATGAACGGTGGCGCCCGACGCAAAGGCGACGACAGGGGCTGCAACCAGCAGGAAAAGGAAGTTCTTCAAGCGTTTCATTTAGCCAGTCACCCTTTCCGGTTCCGGTTTGGTTTTATCAATCGAGGTATACCAGGGCATCAACAGGAAAAACAAAAAGTAGATCACTGAGAAAACCTGGGCAAAAATCGTTGCCACCGGGGTAGAAGGCAACAAACCAAGGTAGCCCAACCCGATAAAGGACACGATGAACAGCGCCAGCATGATCTTGTAGATCGGTCCGCGGTAACGGATCGATTTGACCTTGCTGCGATCGAGCCACGGCAGGAAAAACATCAGCACAATCGACATGCCCATTGCCACCACACCCGGGAACTGCGAACCGAACAACGGCGGCACTGCACGCAGAATCGCGTAGAACGGGGTGAAGTACCACAAGGGCGCAATGTGCTCAGGCGTTTTCAGCGGGTCGGCCGGAATGAAGTTGGCTGCTTCGAGGAAGTAACCGCCCATTTCCGGGCCAAAGAACAGAATCGCCGAGAACACCATCAGGAAGACGATCACACCGACAATGTCCTTCACCGTGTAATACGGGTGGAAGGGAATGCCGTCGAGCGGAATATGCGTCACCGGATCCTTGTGCTTCTTGATTTCGACGCCGTCGGGGTTGTTGGAGCCGACTTCGTGCAATGCCACCAGGTGCACCACCACCAGGCCCAGCAACACCAGCGGCAAGGCAATCACGTGGAAAGCGAAGAAGCGGTTCAAGGTGGCGTCCGAGATCACATAATCGCCGCGAATCCAGATCGACAGGTCTTCACCGATGAAGGGCACGGCGGAAAACAGGTTAACGATCACCTGCGCGCCCCAGAATGACATCTGGCCCCACGGCAGCAAATAGCCGAGGAAGGCTTCGGCCATCAGCACGAGATAGATCAGCACGCCGAAAATCCAGATCAGCTCGCGCGGCTTGCGATAGGAGCCGTACATCAGGCCGCGGAACATGTGCAGGTAGACAACGACGAAGAACAGCGACGCGCCGGTCGAATGCATGTAGCGGATCAGCCAGCCCCATTCGACGTCGCGCATGATGTACTCGACGGACGCGAAGGCAAGCTCCGCATCCGGCTTGTAGTTCATGGTGAGGAAAATGCCGGTGACGATCTGAATCACCAGCACCAGCAGCGCCAGCGAACCGAAGAAGTACCAGAAGTTGAAGTTCTTCGGCGCGTAGTATTCGGACAGATGCGCCTTGTAGGTGGCGGTGAGCGGGAAACGGTCATCGACCCAACCCATCACTTTTTGCAGGGCAGACATTTATTTAAGCTCCTTTTGCGTCTACACCGATCAGCAGTCTGGCATCGCTGAGGTATTGATGAGGCGGAATCACGAGATTGGTCGGGGCCGGGGCGCCCTTGTATACGCGCGCGGCAAGGTCGAAGCGCGAACCGTGGCAGGGGCAGAAAAAGCCGCCCGGCCAGTCGCCGCCCAGATCGGCCGCACCGACTTCCTTGCGGTAGGTGGGCGAGCAACCGAGATGGGTGCAAATGCCGACCGCCACCAGATATTCCGGCTTGATCGAGCGGGTGGCGTTCTTGGCGTAGTCGGGTTGCTGCAGTTGATCGCTCTTCGGATCGATCAACTGGCTCTCATGCTTGCCCAGCAATTCGAGCATTTCCGGGGTGCGGTTGACGATCCACACAGGCTTGCCGCGCCACTCGACCGTCAGCAGCATGCCCGGCTCGACCTTGCTGATATCCACTTCCACCGGCGCACCCGCTGCTTTGGCGCGTGCGCTCGGCATCATGCTCATCACCAGAGGGATCGCGACGCCCGCCGCTGCAACCCCGCCTACGGCGCTGGTCGCCGCAATCAGGAATTTTCGTTTACGTGTGTCCACTTTTTGCCCATCTGCTTCCTGGCTCATGTTTGCTTAACCCGAACGTATTGCGATAAAACCGGCATTCTAACCAAATTGACCCCTTCTCCGGAAGCCCAATATCAGAAAGTCGCAGCACAGCATCGCCGCACGCTATAATCGCGGCGTGGCGAAATCACGCCAAGTCCATGAATTTAATCGCTATGCGCAAACTCTGGTTGCTGTTTTCCCAATCCGCCACGGTGGCCTTGGGTGTGCTGTTCATCGTCGCTTTATTCAAACCCGACCTGCTGCGCTGGCAGCCGCAACCGCAAAGTCTCACCATCCAGCAGGCGCAGCACGCCCCAGCCAGCCAGCTGACGCCCAGCGAATCCTTCGCCCCTTCTGCAAAAAAAGTCATTCCGACCGTGGTGAATATTTTCACCCAGCAAAAAATACGGGGGCCTGCGCACCCCGCGCTGGAAGATCCGGTTTTCCGCTATTTTTTCGGCGACCGGCTTGATCCCAAGCCGCGCCAGGTTTCGAACCTCGGTTCCGGCGTCATTGTGAGCTCGAATGGCTACATCCTGACCAACCACCATGTGGTCGAAGCGGCTGACGAAATTCAGGTTGCCCTGGCCGACGGTCGAACGCTGCCCGCACGCGTGGTAGGCGCGGACCCCGAGACGGATCTGGCCGTCCTGAAAATTGAAGCCAGCGGCCTGCCCGCCATCACATTCGCCCAGCCCGAAAGCCTGAATGTCGGTGACTGGGTACTGGCTGTGGGCAACCCCTTCGGTGTGGGTCAAACGGTAACGGCCGGCATTGTCAGCGCACTGGGCCGCACCCACCTTGGCATCAATACTTTCGAAAACTTCATCCAGACCGATGCTGCCATCAACCCAGGGAACTCGGGCGGTGCGCTGGTCGATGCGGCCGGCAACCTGGTGGGGGTCAACAGCGCGATATATTCGCGCACCGGCGGCTCGCAGGGCATTGGATTTGCCATCCCCGTCAGCATTGCACGTCAGGTGATGGAGCAAATCATCAAAACCGGCAGCGTAACGCGCGGCTGGGTCGGGATCGAAGTGCAGGATTTAACCCCCGAACTGGCCGACTCCTTCAGTCTGAAGAATGCCGAGGGCGCGCTGATCGCCGGTGTGCTGAAAGGCGGCCCGGCGGAAGTCGGCGGCATCCGGCCGGGCGACATTTTGCTGACCGTTGATGGCAAGCCAGTCGTCGACTCCGCCTCGCTGCTTAACCTGATCGCCGAATTAAACCCCGGCGTCAGCGCCCAGCTCCGAGTGGCGCGCAAGCAAAAATTGCTGGACTTGAAAATTCAGGTTGGGCGGCGCCCCATGCAACGCGCACCGGAACCGCAAGAACCCTGAACTTTAGTCCGCTTGCGTTTGAGAAAACGCGCGCACGCGCGTCGGATAGGCATAAGGATCCCGCTCCATTCCCGGCTGGCGCCAACGCAAGGCGTTGAGCGCCAGCCGGTTCAACACAGGATCCTGCACCCGCAGACTGGCGAGGATCAGCACATCCGAGGGGGAATACAAAGCGCCATCGGCCAGTGCCGGCTCTGGCTGCAACGTTGCCAGTAAAGGGCGGGCTTCATGCTTCCAGCCCTGCTCACTCCAGAATAACTGCCAGGCCGTATGCGCAAATTGCCGCGCACGGACACGAGACTGTTCGTTGTCGGTTGCTTCGGCGTGATCCAGCAACCCCTGTACAACGTACGCGTAATCCTCCAGCTCGGCGTCCGGCAGGGCTTTTCCACGCGCCATGCTTTTCAGCAGTCGTCCATCCCGGGACAGCCGGGACAAAATAAAGCGTTGGAGACGATCGGCACGCGGACGATAGCCTTGATCCCCCTGCGAAATAATCTGGCTGAACGCCGACAAAGCCAGGCCATTCAGCCCCGCATTCAGCTTGGTGTCCCTGGGCAGGCTGCGGGCGCGCCGTATCGGGCGCAGAATACGCGCGGCGTCAGTTAATAACCGGCGCTCATCCGCTGTTGGGGGCCGGTATTCCGCCGGCAAATAGCCTTCTTCAAAACTGCGTGCGGCGTCCAGTCGCCACACCCGTTTTGCCGCCGCATAGGCGTCCGGAGACAAACGCCGCTTCAGCTCATCCGGCTCCCACAGATAGGTCGCCCCTTCCCGCCCGGCATCGTCTACAGCCGAGGTGCTGCTGTAGAAGCCGCCGCTGGCATCCAGCATTTCATCCTGCATGAAATCAAGCGTACTGCGCGCGATGTCCCGATAGCGCGGCTGGCGCAACACCGTCGCTGCGCGCAAATAAAGCGTGACCAGATGCGCATTGTCGTAGAGCATTTTTTCGAAGTGCGGCGTGTCCCAGCCCGGATCTACCGTATAGCGAAAAAAGCCCCCGCCAATATGATCGCGCAGGCCGCGTGCAGCCATTTGATCGAAGGTCAAACGCAAAAATTCGGCCAGTTTTGCATCAGGTTGCTGTGCTTGCCGTTCCAGCAAGGCGCTCAGTTGGGGCGCCATGGGAAATTTATTGACCTGACCAAAGCCGCCATTCAGGACATCGGCCTCCTGCCAGATGCCCGCCACAAACTGCTGCCAGGCGCGCGCAGTGCGAACCGCAGTCAGCGGTTCGCTCGCGGGCTGTTGAGCAGGCGGCTGCATCGCTTGAGACGCCAGGCGCCGTATGCCTGCCTTATCCGATGCCCACCGACTTGAGAGTTGTGCAAGCAACTTGCGGAAATCGTCTGGCGGCGCATACAGGATGACATAGACGGGATGGCCTTCCGGCGTAATAAACGCGTTCAAAGGCCAGCCCGATGCGCCCGTCAGGCGGGCTGAAAAATTCTGCAGCGCATCGTCCAGCCCGCTGTTAAGTTCACGGTCGACCTTGACCGGAATGAAATCGCGGTTAAGGATGGCGGCAATCTGTTTGTTTTTATAACTTTCACGCTGCATCACATGACACCAATGGCAAGCGAAGTAGCCCACCGACACGAATAACAGTTTATTTTCGCGGCGCGCCCGGGCGAGGGTATCGGCATTCCATTCCTGCCATGCCACCGGGTCGCTCCCATGCAAGGCAAGATAAGGCGACGGGTGACTCGACAATTGATTGTTCGGCGCCGCAGACCATGCGGCAACTGGCAGGAAAAAAATCAGTAGCAGGCTATTTACAGTATTCCGGCACTTAAACGCGGACATAGGTCCAGCCCTGCTGGAGGCGCGTCACAATTTCACTGATCGCAGTAGGGGCTGTCGTGGCGGCGGGCAATAACACCACTTTCTGCCCCTCGCCGTTAAACCGCGCTATCGCCTGGCTGCACGCAACAAACTGCAGGGTAGCGTGGCGATTCTTCATACGCGCAATACGCTCCGAATAAGGACTGACCCCCGTCCGCAACAATCCCAGTCCATGGCTGTTGGCAATGACTTCGAGCTGCATTGAACGGCCCTGTCGCTCTGCCTGATCGAGGAAAGCCTCGGCCTGATCCAGCACGGCCTTCATTTTTTCAGGCGAAGCGCTGTCTATGTGCAAAATCACTTTATTGGGATCAGCCTTGCGCGTCAGGCTGGCGGTCTGGAAGCCCGTATTTTCAAACATAGCGGAGCGGGCCGGCAAAAAAGTGTGCGACTCGGCTACGGCGGGTTGTTCGAGGCTGTGCAATAGCCATCCCCCGCTTAATCCCGCAAGCAAAATGAGGCAGCCAAAAGCGCAATGCTGCATGAATTGCCGACGCGGCGCGGCATTCCCCACCCAACCGCGGGTAGCAGGCGGCTCTGCATAGGCTAACCGAACCATGCTCTGCAAACCGCGCAAAGCGCCTACACGCTGCGCCAAGTCCGGGTCATGCCGCATGCGGGCGATGAACGCCTCACTCTCGGCCACATCGAACTCGCCATCGATAAACGCATTCAGCGACTCATCCGAAACGTAAGGTTTCATTTCACCCTCCTAAGCAGCGGCTGCGCTAAAGAATGTGCTGCCGCAGCATCCAGCATTGCTTTCAGGCTGGCGCGCGCGCGCGACAACCGGCTCATTACCGTCCCTACCGGGATATCCAGTATCCCGGCCACCTCGGCGTAACCAAATTCTTCCAGGTCGACCAGGGTCAGCACCTGACGCTGCCCCGGCGGCAGGCGCGCCACGGCAGCGCGCACGCACGCAACCACCTGTTCGCGATTGCAGCACGCCTCGGGAGAGGCCGCACTGGATTCAAGGGTGTCCTGCAAATCATCCACATCGACAAAGTCACGTCGGCTACGCAGATGGTCGAGCCAGCAATGATTCATGATTGTGACCATCCAGGCCTTGAGCGCAGCCTGTTCGCGCAGTTGCGCACGCCGGGCCCACGCTTTGGATAGCGTTTCCTGCACCAGATCATCCGACAGTGCCGGGTCGTGGCACCACGAGTAGGCAATGCGATACAACACCGAACGCTGTGCCTCGATACTGGGGCGCATAGGGCCCATTAAAAATCGGGTAATCATGGTCATGTCTGGTTTGACGTAGGTTCTAGTCTATTTATTCCATCAATATTAAGGACTTGATAGCGTTACCATGTTTGCGTTGGTGCGACGTGGGAAGCGACCCGCATTACTCCATGAAAATAAAGTTCTTGATATGGAATAAGCATGCCACTTCCTGCGTCCTTATCAATAGGCTATGGAATAAAGCCCATTACCTTTCACTATCTACAGGAGACTTAATAATGATGATGCGCACCCTTACCCCGATTCTTGCCGCCCTGATGCTGTCGATCGCGCCCATGGCCAGCGCCGGCCCGCTGGCTGAGGCGGCAGGCCCCTCTGCTTCCGCAGACGAAAAAGTGGTCTACCACCTCAACGACAGCGAAAACGCTGCGATCGCGATGCGCAACGTGCAAAACCACATCAACGCCAGCCCCGATGCCAAGATCGTCATGGTTACCCACGGCAAGGGTATCGACTTTCTGCTCAATGGCGCCGCCGACAAGAACGGCAACCCATACGAGCCGATGGTGCAGGGCCTGAAAGCCAAAGGCGTTGACTTCCGCGTCTGCAACAACACCTTGGTGAGCCGCAAGATCGACGCCAAAACGGTGCTGCCGGAAGCCAGCATCGTCCCCTCCGGCGTTGCTGAAATCGGAAAACTACAGGCTAAAGAAGGCTATGTGTATCTGAAGCCCTGAATTGCGGCTGGCAAAGCCCAGAAGCAAAAAAAGCCGGTCCACTGGGGCCGGCTTTTTTATTCGCGGCTTATTCGCTGCGGATAAAGTGCTCCCGGTAGTATTTCAATTCGTCGATCGATTCGTAAATATCAGCCAGCGCTTCATGCTTGTTGGATTTTTTGAAGGCTTCAGCCAGCCCAGGCCGCCAACGCTTGGCCAGCTCCTTCAACGTGCTGACATCCAGATTGCGATAGTGGAAGAAGGCTTCCAGTTGCGGCATGCAGCGCGCCATGAAACGCCGGTCCTGGCAGATTGAATTGCCGCACATCGGCGACACTCTGGCCGCAACGTGCTGCTTGACGAATTCCAGCATCTGCGCTTCGGCTTCGGCCTCGTTCAGCTGCGAGGCCTTGACGCGATCGATCAGCCCCGATTTTCCGTGCGTGCCCTTGTTCCAGCTGTCCATGGCATTCATCACCTCGTCCGGCTGATGCACCACCAGCACCGGGCCTTCGGCCACGGTATTGAGGTCGGCATCGGTCACAACGATGGCCAGTTCGATAATGCGGTCGGTTTCGGGCGACAGACCGGTCATTTCCATGTCCAGCCAGAGCAGGTGCGTGGGGTTCAAAGCCATATCAGCATTCCGTCAATAAAACAGTTTGCCATTTTCGCACATGCCGCCGGTAATACTGGCGCAATCACAAGCCTGTGACGATAATGCACAAACAGTCCGGATAAAGGAGCCTCGAATGAAAACCCTGTTCACCCTTGCCTTAAGCGCCCTGCTGGCCAGCGGCGTCCATGCCGCACCCTTTGAAAAAGGCGACCCCGCGAAGGGCAAAGCCTTGCACGACAAATCCTGCACCAGCTGCCATGTTGGCATGTTCGGGGGAGACGGCAGCAAGATGTACACGCGTGCCGACCGTAAAACCAAGACGGCGCAGCAGCTTGCCGCGCGCATCTCCGGTTGCAACGCCAATACCGGAGCGGGCTGGTTTCCCGAGGACGAGGCGCATGTGGCGGCCTATCTCAATCGGCAGTATTACAAATTCAGGTAAGGATGCACCATGACCCGCATTGTTGAAGAACTCGTCCGCAAGAAATGCGCGCCTTGCGAAGGCGGCGTCGAGCCGCTGACCGATGCGCAGGTTGGACCGTTGCTGAAAGGGCTGTCCGGCTGGCAGCGCGACGGCGAAAAAATCGTCAAGGAATACGCGTTCAAGAACCACTACCAGACCCAGGCATTTACCAACGCGGTGATGTGGGTGTCGCATCGCGAAGACCATCACCCCTACCTCACCGTGGGCTATAACACCTGCCGGGTGGAGTTCTGGACGCATGCCATCGGGGGTCTATCGGAAAACGATTTCATCTGCGCGGCCAAGATCGACATGCTGTTTGAACTCTAAGGCATGGCTGTCCTGACCGGCCGGGTCATCGCCGCATTCAGCCGCCGTTTTATCGTCGAGACCGCTGGCGACGAGCTGCCCTGCCAGGTGAAGGGCCGCCACCTGCGCGTGGTGTGCGGCGACCAGGTTGAAATCCGGCGCGACGGCGATGCGGGCGTGATCGAGGCCGTATTGCCGCGCACCAGCCTGCTATACCGTTCCGACGCTTTCAAATCCAAGGCGATCGCCGCCAACGTCACCCAACTGGCCGTAGTGGTGGCCGCCCGGCCGAGTTTTTCGATGGAACTGGTGCAGCGCTGCATTCTGGCTGCCGAAGACCAGAACATTGTCAGCCTGATTATCCTCAACAAAACCGACTTGCCGGAAACCCCGGCCGCACACGAGCGCCTGGGCCTCCTCACCCGCATCGGCTATCCGCTGCTTACCCTGTCTGCGCTGACCGACGCAGCACCCTTGCTCCCCGCCCTGCACGGCCACACCACGCTATTGATCGGGCAGTCGGGGATGGGCAAGTCGACGCTGATCAATGCCCTGTTCCCCCATGCCGAGGTGAAAACCGCCGAATACTCCGAGGCCCTCGACAGCGGCCGCCACACCACCACTCACACCCGACTGCACCGGCTGGACGCCGATTCGGCCGTCATCGATTCGCCAGGCCTGCAGGAATTCGCCCTGCAGCACATGGATGCAAACGCCCTGTCGAACGCTTTCATCGACTTCCGCCCCCATCTGGGCCACTGCCGCTTTCGCGACTGCAAGCACGAAAGCGAGCCCGGATGCCGGCTCCACGAGGCGGTAGCCACGGGCGAAATCGACGCCCCCCGGCTCAAGCTGTTCCAGACCTTGAGACGCCTGCAGCAAAACGCTGCACAACGCCTATAAACCATAGGAGATGCAGGCATTCGAGGAGGTCCTATGAAACCGGTCCTGTCTCTGTTGATGATGTTATGGCTCGGTATGCTTGCGCCGGCGCAGGCGGCCGGAAAATGGGAGGCCACCCCTTATGCCCCGGCCAAGGTCATGTTCGAGTTTTATCTGGACGACCCGCAGAAGATCGGCAGCGCGCTGTATTGGGTGCGCTCGCTAATGAACCCCCTGCTTGCAGCGCCCTACAATTACTCGCCGGAAGACCTGAAAATCGTCATCGTGATACACGGCACCGAAATCGTGACCGTGGCGAAAAAAAAACGAGGCGAAGTACAAGGAAGCGGTCGACCGCATGCGTTACTACGCCGATCTGGGCGTGTCGTTCAAGGTATGCGGACAAGCCGCCGAGGATTATGGCTACGCGGTGCAGGACTTTCAGGATTTCATCGAGGTCGTGCCCAATGCCATCACCGAACTGGCGCACTGGCAGCAGCAGGGCTATGCGTTGATCGTGCCGCAGATTCTGGAAAAAAGGACCGACATCGAAGCAATTCGTTAATCGGTTTGGGCATCACGTTCGCCCCTCCCCCTCTGGGGGAGGGCTGGGGAGAGGGAAAGCCTGCTTCCCCTTATTCAGGCCAGTGCTTGATATAGCGTTTTAACAGGCTGTTCTCGAATTTCGCTTCCTTGAGGCTGGCCCGCGCCACATCGTGGAAGGAGATAATGCCGTACAGCTTGTCGCCATCCAGAATCGGCAGGTGACCGATGTGCGACTTGGTCATCACGTCGCGCGCGTAGTCGACCGAATCGTCGGCGCTGGCCACCACCGGCTCGGCCACCATGATGGTGCTGACTTCGGCATCCTTGAGGTCGCAGCCCTGCTTGAGCATGCCCTGCACCACATCGCGCTCGGTCAACAAACCCACCATCTCGCCATCCTTCAACACCACCAGCGAACCCACGCCCAGTCCCACCAGTTTTTCGACGGCGCTCGAGACCGGGTCGGTCGGCGCAATACTATGGATTTCAGCACTCTTGAGGGTGAGAATTTCTCGAATCTGCATAGGGTTCTCCCAGTTTGCTTGTTGTGTAACGTAATGATAACCAAAGCTTGCCGATATCACGATGGCGATCTGCCAGTCAGGGCCTGAGCAATGCAGACTCAAGCTGCCGGCGCTTTTCGGTTCCGACCAGCACTTCCACCAGCGCCAGCGCAAAATCCATCGCCGTGGCGGGGCCGCGCGAGGTCAACACCTTGCCGTCCTGCACCACCGCAGCAGAACTGAGGGTCACACCGGGCAGCGCGTCGAGAAAACCCGGGTAGCTGGTCGCCTGCTTGCCGTCGAGCAGACCGGCTTCAGCCAGCACCATCGGCGCCGCACAAATGGCGGCGGTGTATCGCCCGGCAGCCGCCATCTTTTTCAGCAGCGCAATCATGCGGGCATCGTCTTTCAGGTTCGCCGCGCCCGACATCCCGCCCGGCAGCACCACCATATCGTAATCATGCTGCAACGCCGCATCCAGCGTGACATCGGGAACCAGCTGGACGCCGCGACTGGCCGTGACGATGCCCGGCTTGAGTCCTGCAACCACCACGTCGATCCCGGCGCGGCGCAGCAGGTCGATGATCGTGACGGCTTCAATTTCTTCGCAACCCTCAGCCAGGGGAACCAGAACCTTGGCCATGTTCGCCTCCTTCAATCAGTCACGGAAATTCTGATATTGCAGGGGAAAATCGGCGATGCTCTTGCGCACCAGCGCGATGGCGTCTTGCAGCAGGTCGCGCTTGGCGCCCGACACGCGCACGGTGTCGCCCTGTATGCTGGCTTGCACCTTGAGCTTGCTGTCCTTGATGCATCTGACAATTTTTTTGGCCAGCTCGATTTCCACGCCGGTTTTCACGGTCACGCTGCGTTTGACCTTGTTGCCCGACACTTTCTCGACATCGCCAATATCCAGGCATTTAACGTCAACACTTCGTTTGGCGAGCTTTTGCGCCAGAATGTCCTGCACCTGATCGAGCTGGAATTCGGTATCCGCGTGAACCGTCAGCACATATTCAGCCTGCTCGATGCGCGCGTCCGATCCCTTGAAATCAAAACGGGTGGACACTTCCTTGTTGACCTGATCGACCGCATTGCGCACTTCCTGCTTGTCGACTTCGGACACGATGTCAAAACTCGGCACGGCATGACTCCTCTATATCCATCACAAACGATTGAATGGGCAATCCCGTTTCATCGTGGAACTCGGCAGCCGCTGCCACCCCCAGGCGCGCCACGGCTTCGGCGTCGAGCGACGGGGCGCGGTATGCGGCATACATCGCCCCCAGCGCGTAGGGACTGCCGCTGCCGTAGGCGTAAAAGCGCGAAAACTCCTGCACCGTGCGATGCGCGGCCACGCCGAAAATCCCTTTCGGGTTGGCAATCAGCACATCCATGCGCGAGGACTCCAGGTCTTCTTCCTTGTCCTCGCCGGTTTGCAGGTAATACTGCTCTTTCAGCACCGCATGCATCTGATTCCACACGCGGAAAATTTCCAGCGTCGTATCGAACGCCGGCGGCGATTCCAGGCCTGCGAAATAGTCCGCCAGTATCAGCTTGAAGCTGGCCGATCCGGTAATCGCCACGAAGCTGTCGCCGACGCGGATGATCTTTTCGTGGTTGGCCACGTAGGCAGCCGACTCCTTGCCGCCGCCCCATTTTGTCAGCGTGTCGGCCGCAATCGCGATGCGGCCATCCTTCTTGACGACGGTGACGGTGGTCATCGCTTAGCCAAAGTGGCACACGTAGTGATACGGTTCGCCGCTCACTTCGATGTCGAAGCTCGAATTGCCCGGCACATTGAACGACTCCCCGGCGCTGTAGGTCTTCCACTCGCTCTCGCCCGCCAGCTTCACCCGGCACGACCCCGCCACGGATTCCATAATTTCCGGCGCGCCGGTGTTGAAGGTGAGCGTGGACGGCAGGATCACGCCGACCGATTTCTTGACGCCATCGGCAAGCGTGATGCTGTGCGATACGCACTTGCCGTCGAAATAGACATTGGCTTTGGAGACAACCGACACATTGTTGAACTGGCTCATGCTAATCATCAATCCTGAAAAAAGTTCTTAACGTGCGTAGCGCTTCGCGGCGATCCGCAGGCGCAACGCGTTGAGTTTGATGAAGCCGTTCGCATCGATCTGGTCGTAGGCGCCCGCGTCGTCTTCGAAGGTGGCGATGGTGGAGTCAAACAGGGAATCGGTCTTCGAATCGCGCGCGACGACGATGACGTTGCCCTTGTAGAGCTTGAGCCGCACCGTGCCGTTGACGTGCGCCTGGGTGTTATCGATCAGCGCCTGCAACGCAACCCGCTCGGGACTCCACCAGTAGCCGTTGTAAATCATGCTGGCGTAGCGCGGCATCAGGTCGTCCTTCAGGTGCGCGACTTCACGGTCCAGCGTAATCGACTCGATGGCGCGATGGGCCTTCAGCAGGATGGCGCCGCCGGGCGTTTCGTAGCAGCCGCGCGACTTCATGCCGACATAGCGGTTTTCCACCAGATCGAGGCGGCCGATGCCGTGCTTGCCGCCGAGTGCGTTCAGCCTGGCCAGCACGTCATGGGCGCGCATGGCCTCGCCGTTGATCGCCGTCACGTCGCCATGCACGTAATCCAGCGTGATGTACTCAGCCGCGTCGGGCGCGTTTTCCGGCGACACGGTCCAGCGCCACATGTCTTCCTCGGCCTCGGCGCTGGGGTCTTCCAGGTGGCGGCCTTCGTAGGAAATATGCAGCAGGTTGGCGTCCATGCTATACGGCGAGCCGCCCTGGCGGTGCTTCATGTCGATCGGAATGCCATGCGTCTCGGCATAGTTCAGCAGCTTTTCGCGCGACAGCAGGTCCCACTCGCGCCAGGGGGCGATCACCTTGATGCCGGGCTTCAGGGCATAAGCGCCGAGCTCGAAGCGCACCTGGTCGTTGCCCTTGCCGGTGGCGCCGTGGCAAATGGCGTCGGCGCCGGTTTCATTGACGATCTCGATCAGGCGCTTGGCGATCAGCGGCCGCGCGATCGAGGTGCCGAGCAGATATTCGCCTTCGTAGACGGTATTGGCGCGAAACATCGGGAAAACGAAGTCGCGCACGAATTCCTCGCGCAAGTCGTCGATATAAATCTGCTCGGGCTTGATGCCGAATTGCAGGGCCTTGGCGCGCGCCGGTTCCAGTTCTTCGCCCTGCCCCAGGTCGGCGGTAAACGTCACGACCTCGCATTGATAGGTGTCCTGCAGCCATTTCAGGATGACCGAGGTATCGAGGCCGCCGGAATAGGCCAGCACAACTTTTTTAATAGCGCTCATAGTGGTTTACTTAGTGAGTTGATCCAGATGTGTTGGTGTCGATGACTTCTACCTGCCCGGGGAAACCGCCGATTTTCAGGATATCGAGATTGGCGGCCTGGCTGGCCTTTTCGATTTCGATGCCGACCACGCGGCCGTCCGCGGACATGTTGAGTACGATACCCGCGTGGGCTTCCCACGTATGCGCCGGGCTTTCGGGGCTGATCTCAACATAGAGCGAATCCATGTCCTTGAAGTAGGCAATATTCATATTCAGCTTTCAAGCTTGCCGAGCAGCAAAAACTCCATCAGCGCTTTTTGCACATGCAGACGGTTCTCGGCTTCATCCCACACCACCGACTGCGGGCCATCGATGACTTCAGCGGTGACTTCCTCGCCACGGTGCGCCGGCAGGCAATGCATGAAGACCGCATCCGGCTTTGCCACGCCCATCATCTCGGCATCGACCTGCCAGTCGGCAAAGTCTTTCAGGCGCTCGTCGTTCTCCGCTTCCCAGCCCATGCTGGTCCACACGTCGGTGGTCACCAGATCGGCGCCGCGACAGGCGTCCATCGGATCGGCGAAGCTCTCGAAATGGTCGGTTCCATACAAACCCGCGCGTTCCGGCTCGACTTCGTAACCCGGCGGAGTCGACACGTGCACGTTGAAATCCAGCACCTCGGCCGCCTGCAGCCAGGTGTTGCACATGTTGTTGGAGTCGCCGATCCACGCCACCGTCTTGCCCTTCATCGAGCCGCGCTGCTCGATGAAGGTGAAGATGTCGGCCAGAATCTGGCACGGATGGTATTCGTTGGTCAGCCCGTTGATCACCGGCACGCGCGAGTGCGCGGCAAAGCGCTCGATGATGTCCTGCTCGAAGGTGCGGATCATCACGATGTCGACCATGCGCGAGATCACCTCGCCCGCGTCTTCCACCGGCTCGCCGCGCCCGAGCTGGGTGTCGCGGGTATTGAGGTAGATTGCCGAGCCGCCGAGCTGGTGCATGCCCGCCTCGAAACTCAGCCGGGTGCGGGTCGAGCTTTTCTCGAAAATCATCGCCAGCGTGCGATCGGTCAGCGGGTGATACGGCTGATACCGCTTGAAGCGCGTTTTGATCACGCGCGTGCGCTCGAACAGATACAGCAACTCGTCGCGCGACAGATCCTTGAATTGCAGAAAATGCCTCAGCATCACGCCGCCTGCTGCAAATAACTTTTAACCATGCCGGACACCGCCGCGACCAGCGCATTGACTTCGGCCTCGCCATAAATCAGCGGCGGCACCAGACGGATCACCGTGTCGGAGGTGACGTTGATCAGCACCCCGGCGTCGCGCGCCACGGCAACCAGTTCGGCGCACGGGCGATCGAGTTCGATGCCTATCATCATGCCTTCGCCGCGAATCTCCACCACGCCCGGCACGCTGGCCAGCGCCTGCCGCAGACCGCTGCGGATGGCCTCGCCGCGCAGGCGCGCATTCTCCAGCAGGTTTTCTTCTTCAATCGCATCCAGTGTCGCCAGCGCCGTTGCACAGGCCAGCGGGTTGCCGCCGAACGTCGAGCCGTGGCTGCCCGGCTTGAACACCTCGGCCGCTTCGCCGCGTGCCAGACACGCGCCTATCGGCACGCCCGAACCCAGCCCCTTGGCCAGCGCCATCACGTCCGGCGCCACGCCGGAATGCTGGAAGCCGAACCAGGCGCCGGTGCGACCGATACCGGTCTGCACTTCATCCAGCATCAGCAGCCAGCCGTGGGCATCGCAAATCCGCCGCAATTCGACGAGGAATTCCGCTGCCAGCACATTGATGCCGCCTTCGCCCTGCACCACCTCGACCAGCACCGCGACCACGCTCTTGTTGTGCTCGCCCACCTGACGAATCGCTTCGATATCGTTGAACGGCACCCGTGCAAAACCCGACAGCAGCGGCTCGAATCCCGCCTGAATCTTGCGGCTGCCCGATGCGGTCAGGGTAGCCATGGTGCGGCCATGAAAAGACTTTTCCATCACGATGATGGTCGGCACTTCGATGCCCTTGCCGTGGCCGTACAGTCGCGCCAGCTTGATCGCCGCCTCGTTGGCTTCACAGCCCGAATTGCAGAAAAAGGCACGATCCATGCCCGACAGCGCGCACAGCCGCTCAGCCAGTTCTTCCTGTTGCGGGATGCGATACAGGTTGGAACTGTGAATCAGGGCCGCAGCCTGTTCGCAGATGGCTTTGACCAGTTTGGGGTGGGCATGGCCAAGACCATTCACCGCCACGCCGGCCACCGCGTCCAGATAGCGCTTGCCGGACTCGTCCCACAAATAAGCGCCTTCGCCGCGCACGAAAGCAACCGGCTGGCGTGCATAGGTATTCATCAAATGTGTTGTCATGGCAGTCCTCAAGCAGGCTGTCCTGAAATGGCTGTTGTAATTACGAATGGAACAGCGAAATAGAAAACGGCGGCCTAAGCCGCCGTACTTGTCATGCAGCGCCTTGATTATAGGCTGAAAAGCGCCCTGTGCGTCATCCCGGTTGCCATGAAAAACAGCATCGGAATCGACAGCATGGTATTGGTTCGCGAGGCCAGAAAGGCGATCCGGCGCGCCACGTTCTTTTCGTCGTCGCTGGCAGGCGTCATGCCCAGAATCTTCTTCTGGTTCGGCCAGATCAGCACCCACACGTTGAACAGCATGATGGTGCCCAGCCAGGCGCCGATGCCGATGGGACCCATGCCGTTGCGCAGCAGGAAGGCGTCGACGAAGAACGGCCCCAGCAACGCAGCGCCGGCAAGCCAGGTCACCAGCGCGGACCAGCGGAAGAACAGCAATGCACGCGGCGCCACATGCTTGGTGATGCCGGCGGCGGTGCCATCGGCAGCCGCGTTTTTCAGCGCCGCCACCTGAACGAAATTGAAGTAATACAACAGGCCGATCCACATGACGCCTGCCATGAAATGGATCCAGCGGGACAGGGCGGAGACGATTTCGATGTTTTCCATTGCTTAATCCCCCTTAACCCAAAAAGTTTCTGGCAAAAACATACAATACAGCGGTGAGTACAACGCCCGCAATGACCGTACCCCATAGTGAGTCCAACGGATTTTTCATGGTTCTCTCCTCCATTTTGAATTGTCGAGTGAATGGTTGACCATTCTGATCTGGTAAAGCAGGGCCAGTATCATCAAAATGGCGTATCCATGCAAGCGCCTCCTGCCGCCGCGCCCCCTTTATTCGCATGCTAAAATCCGGCAACTTCTTAGCGAGCCGCCCGCCCACTCATGGTTGACGCACCCAACTCCGTCCCTTTCATTATTCGCGGCATCACCACCCGGGGCGCGCGGTTCCGCCCCAGCGACTGGGCCGACCGACTGGCCGGCGCTTTCGCAAAAATCGACCCCAACAACCGCACCCTATACTCACCCTACGTGCAGCCCAGAGCGCTCGACGGAATCAACTGCATTATCGTGGACAAAAAACTCAGGGACACCGACCCCAACGCCTACCGGTTCCTGCAAACCTTTGCGGCCAGCAATGAATTGCTGACCGAAAACGCTGATTGAGTATTCGATGCCAGATCGCCAGCAATAAAAAACGCCGCAAATGCGGCGTTTTTTATTGCGCTGCGTCAGGATCAACCTGCGCGGCAACCCCTATTCAAGCCATGCTTTTCACGGCCAGCGACAAACGGCTCTTATGACGCGAAGCCTTGTTCTTGTGAACGATTTTCTTGTCGGCAATGCTGTCGATCACGCCCATGGACGCCTGGAAAATCTGTTGCGCAGCGGCCTTGTCGCCCGCCTCGATGGCTTTACGAACTTTCTTGATCGCGGTACGGAATTCCGAACGCTGGCTGATATTGCTGTCGCGCTGAGCGCTGGCTTGACGTGCGCGCTTGCGCGCCTGGGCGGAGTTCGCCATGTATTCTGCTCCTCAAGCCCCGCATGGTCGCGAGGCATAAATTTAGTCAACCCCACCACCACGTGCGGGGTAAATATAATCTGGGCGCCCCATTGGCACGGGGCAAATCCACCAAAGCCCGCGATTGTACGGGATAACCCGTCAAAAAATCAAGCCCACCCTATCCATGGTTGCAGCGCGCCCGCGCGACCCGCACAATGCGCACAAAATACGACTCGCCCATGAATCTTCTCAAAGCCCTCGCTGCGGTCAGCAGCATGACCCTGCTCTCACGCATCCTGGGATTCGTACGCGATGCCCTCATCGCGCGCGTATTTGGCGCCGGCCTGCTCACCGACGCATTTTTCGTCGCTTTCAAAATCCCCAACCTGTTGCGGCGGCTGTTTGCCGAGGGTGCGTTTTCGCAGGCCTTTGTGCCGATTCTCGCCGAATACAAGAATCGCAAGGGGCATGACGCCACCCAAACACTGGTCAACCAGGTCGGTACGGCGCTGACGCTGGTGCTGGTGGCGGTCGCCCTGCTGGGCATCGTGGGCGCACCGTGGATCGCCTACGTCAGCGCCCCCGGGTTTCAGTCCGAGCCGGAAAAATTCGCGCTTACCGTCACGCTGCTGCGCATCACCTTCCCCTACATCATCTTCATCTCGCTGGTCGCGCTGGCGGCGGGCATACTCAACACCCACAGCAAATTTTCGGTGCCGGCATTCGCGCCGGTGCTGCTCAACGTTTCCATGATCGCCGCGGCGCTGTGGCTGGCGCCCTGGTTCGACCCGCCGATCCTGGCGCTGGGCTGGGGGGTGGCGCTGGGCGGCGTGCTGCAGCTGGCGTGGATGCTGCCGCATCTGGTGAAAATCGGCATGCTGCCGCGCCCGACGCGGCACTTCAACGATCCCGGCGTACGCCGCATCCTGAAGCTGATGGCGCCCGCCACGCTGGGGGTGTCGGTGGCGCAAATCAGCCTGCTCATCAACACCGTCTTCGCGTCGTTTCTGGTTACGGGCAGCGTGTCGTGGCTGTATTACGCCGACCGCCTGATGGAATTTCCGGCCGGCATGCTGGGGGTGGCGCTGGGCACCATTCTGCTGCCCAGTCTGGCCAAGCATTACGCCGACGACAATCCGGCCGACTATTCGAAGCTGCTCGACTGGGGCTTGCGACTGACGCTGTTGCTCGCGCTGCCCGCCTCGGCCGCACTGGCGGTGCTGGCGGTGCCGCTCATCGCCACCCTGTTTCATTACGGCGCATTTGAAGCGCACGACGTGTTCATGACCCAACGGGCGCTGGTGGCCTATAGCCTTGGGCTGGTCGGGCTGATTCTGGTGAAGGTGCTGGCGCCGGGGTTTTATGCCCGGCAAAACATCCGCACGCCGGTCAAGGTCGCCATCTTTACGCTCATCGCCACCCAATTGATGAACCTCGCCTTTATCGGGCCGCTCGGCCATGCGGGCCTCGCATTGGCCATCGGACTGGGAGCGTGTCTCAACGCCGGGCTCTTGCTGCATCTCCTTAAAAAACACCGGATTTACCAGCCGCAGCCGGGCTGGGTGCGCTACTTCATGCGGGTCCTGCTGGCGGTCATCCTGATGGCGACGATGCTTTTCTACGCCATGGGCGATGCGCAGTGGTGGCTGGACGCCCGATTCTTCGACCGGATGGTGCGGCTGTCGCTGCTGGTGGGTGGCGGGATTGCGCTGTATTTTGCCGCGCTCGGCCTGATGGGTTTTCGCCCGCGCCAGTTCGCGCGCCGCGCGGCGGAATAAGTTGCTGAATCGGCTAGAATAATGCCTTTTCGGCGCCCGCAAGACGCTGCGGTTCGTTAGGCAATGCGCATCACCCACGGTTTTCGCTCACCCGGCACCCCTCACGCGGTCACCATCGGCAACTTCGACGGCCTGCACCTCGGCCACCAGGCCATGCTCGCCCGCTTGCAGGCGGTTGCCCGCGCGCGCGGCTTGCCAGCCTGCGTGCTGAGTTTCGAGCCGCATCCACGCGAATTCTTTACGCCCGACCAGGCGCCTGCGCGGCTGTCCAGCCTGCGCGAAAAAGCCGAAACCCTGCAGCAGCTTGGAATCGACCGGCTGCACGTATTCCGTTTCGATCGCGCATTTTCGGCATTGACCGCCGGGGCCTTCATCGAGCAGGTGCTGGGGCATACCCTGCAGGCGCGCTATGTCCTGGTGGGCGACGACTTCCGCTATGGTGCCAAACGCGCCGGCGATTTTGCATTGCTTCAATCCAGCGGCCAGTCGCTCGGCTTCGACGCCGAATACCTGCCGACGGTTGAAGTGGCCGGCGAGCGGGCCTCATCCACCGCCGTGCGCACCGCGCTGGCTGCCGGCGATCTGGATCATGCTGCGCGCCTGCTGGGCCGGCCATACAGCATCTCCGGCCGCGTCGTGCACGGCGACAAGCTCGGGCGCGACATCGGCTTCCCCACCGCCAATATCCAGCTCAAGCATAACCGTCCCCCGCTGATGGGCATTTTTGCGGTGGAACTGTGCGGCCTCAACGGCACACGCTTGCCGGGCGTGGCCAGCCTCGGCAGGCGTCCCACGGTCAAAAGCCCGGACGCTGTGCCCGTGCTCGAAGTGCATCTGTTCGATTTTGACGCCGATATATATGACCGCCGCGTTCGCGTCGACTTCCTGCACAAGCTTCGCGACGAAGAAAAATACCCCGACCTCGACAGCCTTGTCGCGCAGATCCAGCGCGATGTGGACAACGCAAAACACTACTTAAAGCACCGTCATGCCTGACTACAAAAGCACGCTCAACCTCCCTGACACGCCTTTTCCGATGCGCGGCGACCTCGCCAGGCGCGAACCGGGCTGGGTCAAAAGCTGGCAGGAACACAAACGCTACGAAGCGATCCGGAAAGCAGCGGCGGGCCGCCCCAAGTTCATCCTGCACGACGGCCCGCCCTACGCCAACGGCGACATCCACATTGGTCATGCCGTCAACAAAATCCTCAAGGACATCATCGTCAAGGCCAAGACCCTGTCGGGTTATGACGCGCCCTACGTGCCGGGCTGGGACTGCCACGGTTTGCCGATCGAACTGCAGGTGGAAAAAACCCACGGCAAGAACATTAACCCCGCCAAATTCCGCGCGCTGTGCCGCGAGTACGCAGCAATTCAAATAGAACGGCAAAAGGCCGATTTTATTCGGCTGGGCGTGCTGGGCGACTGGGGCCACCCCTGCCGCACCATGGATTTCCAGTTCGAAGCCGACACCTTGCGCACCCTGGGAAAGGTCCAGCAAGCGGGCTATCTCTACCAGGGCGCCAAGCCGGTGCACTGGTGCGTGGACTGCGGCTCGGCGCTGGCCGAAGCCGAGGTCGAATACGAGGATAAAACCTCGCCCGCGATCGACGTCGGCTTTGCCGTGGCCGATCGCGCCGATCTGGCCAGGCGCTTCGACGTCGCCGCCATCGACGAACCCGTCCAGGTCGTGATCTGGACCACCACGCCGTGGACGCTGCCGGCCAACCAGGCGGTGGCGCTGCATCCCGAATTTCAATATGCGCTGGTGCGCACCTCAAAGGGGCTGCTGATACTGGCCGACAGCCTGCGTGAATCCGCGCTGACGCGTTTTGGTTTGAGCGAAGGCGCTGAAGTGGTGGCGCACAGCACCGGCCAGGCACTCGAAGGGGTGCTGTTGTGGCACCCGTTCCAGCAACGCGAAGTCCCGGTCATCGTCGGCGATCACGTCACCGCCGATGCCGGCACCGGCGCGGTGCATACCGCACCCGGCCACGGCCTCGACGACTATGTGGTCGGCAGCCGCTACGGACTCAAGGTCGACAACCCGGTGGGCGACGACGGCCGCTTTTACCCCAACGTGCCGCTGCTCGGCGGCATGAGCATCTGGCAGGCGAACCCGCTCATCGTCGAAACCCTGCAAGCCAGCGGCAATTTGCTAGCGCACGAGAAACTGCTACACAGCTACCCGCATTGCTGGCGGCATAAAACCCCGATCATTTTTCGCGCGACCCGACAGTGGTTCATCGGGATGGAAGTTTCCAGGGGTCAGGGGTCAGGGGTCAGGGGTCAGGGAACGCTACGCGAGCAGGCGATGGTGGCGGTCGATGCGACCCAATTCTTCCCTTCCTGGGGCCGCGCGCGACTGGAGGCGATGATCAAAAATCGCCCCGACTGGTGCGTCTCGCGCCAGCGCAACTGGGGCGTGCCGATGCCCTTCTTCACCCACAAGGAAACCGGCGAACTGCACCCGCGCAGCGCCGAACTGCTGGAGGCCGTGGCCCAACGCGTCGAGACGGCCGGCATCGAAGCCTGGTTCGCGCTCGACCCTGCCGAACTGCTGGGCGAGGACGCCGCGCATTACAACAAGACCGGCCACACGCTCGACGTCTGGTTCGATTCGGGCGTGACCCACGCCTGCGTACTGAAGCGTCGCCCCGATCTCGCGCATCCTGCGGATTTATATCTGGAAGGCTCGGACCAGCATCGCGGCTGGTTCCAGTCAAGCTTGCTCACCGGCTGCGCCACCGACGGCCGCGCGCCCTACAAGGCCCTGCTCACCCACGGCTTCGTCGTCGACGGCAAAGGCCACAAGATGAGCAAGTCGAAGGGCAACGTGGTGTCGCCGCAAAAGGTGATGGACCAATACGGCGCCGACATCCTGCGCCTGTGGGTCGCCACCACCGACTATTCGGGCGAACTCACCATCTCGGACGAGATCCTCAAGCGCGTGGTGGAGGGCTATCGCCGCATTCGCAACACGCTGAAATTCCTGCTCGCCAACCTGTCGGACTTCGACCCCCAGGCGCATGCGCTGCCGGTGGAAGACTGGCTGGAAATCGACCGCTACGCGCTGGCGCTCACCCGAAAACTGCAAGGCGAATTGCAGGCGCATTACGATGCCTACGAATTTCACTTCATCGTGCAGAAACTGCAAGGCTTCTGCTCGGAGGATCTCGGCGGCTTCTACCTCGACATTCTGAAAGACCGACTCTATACCAGCAGCGCGAACAGCCAGGAACGCCGCGCCGCGCAAAATGCGCTGCACCATCTGACGCATGCGCTGGTGCGCTGGATGGCGCCGATCCTTTCGTTTACCGGCGAAGAAGTCTGGGCGCAGCTGGACAAGGATGACTCGGTCTTTCTGCATACCTGGTATGAGGCGCCGGACCCCTGCCCTCACCCCACCCCTCTCCCAGAGGGCGAGGGAGCAAACGCTGTACCCAAACCGATTAACGAAGCAGGCCTGCTCGACCGCTGGACCCGCATTCGCGCCGTGCGTGCCGAGGTTCAAAAGGAACTGGAGACCTTGCGCGCAGCGGGCGACATCGGTTCGTCACTCCAGGCCGAAGTCACACTGCATGCCGGCCCCGACACCGCATCCTTGCTGGAACCCCTGGGCGACGACCTGCGCTTTGTTCTCATTACCTCGCAGGCACGCGTCGTCGCAGCCGAAGCCGACCGCGTGGAAGTGACCCCCAGCGCGGCAAAAAAATGCGAGCGCTGCTGGCATTACCGCGAAGACGTCGACACCCACGCCGACCATCCCGGCCTGTGCGGTCGCTGCGTCAGCAACCTGGCCGGCGACGGCAAAGCGCGCACCCATGCCTGAATACCATCAACCGTCATTACATCAAGTCACGGCACGGGCCGAATGAGATTCTTCACCATGAAATACTTCGCTGATCCCGCAATGCGCAAGTGGCTGGGCCTGGCCTTTGCCATCATCGTGGCAGACCACCTCACCAAATGGTGGGTCTCCGCCACGCTCGACTACCAGGAAGCTATTCCCGTGCTGCCATTCTTTTCGCTGGTTCTGGTCCACAACACCGGCGCGGCGTTCAGCTTTCTGGCCGATGCCGGCGGCTGGCAGCGCTGGTTTTTTATTGCAGTGGGCGCCATCGCCACCGCGATCATCGTGCGGCTGTTAAAGCGCCATGCCCGCGAGCCGCGACTGGCCTTTTCGCTGGCGCTGGTGCTGGGCGGCGCGCTCGGCAACGTGATCGACCGCGTGGCGCTGGGCCATGTGGTGGACTTTCTGTATTTCCATTACCAGGGCTTCGCCTGGCCGGCGTTCAACGTCGCCGACTCCGCCATCTCGGTCGGCGCCGTTCTGCTGATCTGGGACAGCCTGTTCGGCAAGCATGCCAAGCCGGAAAACGCATCATGACGACACGCACCGTCGCCCCGGGCGACACCCTCGAAATCCGCTACGCGCTGCGCCCCCGCGGCGGCGACGACATCGTCTCCAATTTCGGCGACCCCGAGCCCGACACGCTCACCCTCGGTGACGGCACGCTGTCGCCCATGCTGGAACAATGGCTGATCGACCTCGTTCCCGGCGAGCGCCATGTTTTCCTGCTCGACCCGTGGCAGGCGTTTGGCGCAAGCCAGCCCGAGCTGATCCAGACCCTGCCGAAAGCCGACCTGCCAGCAGAGCTTGAACTCGAGTTGGATCAGTTGTTCGAATTCACGATGCCCAACGGCCAGACCCTCGCCGGCCGCGTGCTGGAAATCGGCGATGAATCAGTAAAAGTCGATTTCAATCACCCGCTGGCAGATCTGTGCATCGAATTCGAAGTCGAAATTGTCCGTATTTTATGATTGTGGAAAGCACGCCATGAAACCCACCATCCTTCTCGCCAACCCGCGCGGATTCTGCGCCGGCGTCGACCGCGCCATTGCCATCGTCGAACGCGCGCTGGAAAAATTCGGCGCACCGATTTACGTGCGCCACGAAGTCGTTCACAACACCTTCGTCGTCAACGACCTCAAGACCAAGGGCGCGATTTTTGTCGAGGATCTCGCCGAAGTCCCAGCGGGTTCCACCGTCATTTTCAGCGCGCACGGCGTGTCGCAGGCCATACGCCTGGAGGCCGCAGCACGCGGCCTCAACGTGTTCGACGCCACCTGTCCGCTGGTCACCAAGGTACACGTCGAAGTCAGCAAAATGCGCGACCGGGGTCTGGAGATCGTCATGATCGGCCACAAGGGGCACCCGGAAGTCGAAGGCACGCTGGGGCAGTCGAACGGCGGCATGTATCTGGTCGAAACGCCGGAAGACGTGGCAGTTTTACAGGTCAGCAATCCCGACAAGCTTGCCTACGTCACCCAGACCACGCTGTCGGTCGACGACGCCGCGCGCGTGGTCGACGCGCTGCGCGCGCGCTTCCCCAGCATCGTCGGCCCGAAAAAGGACGATATCTGCTACGCCACGCAGAACCGCCAGGATGCGGTCAAGGCGCTGGCGCCGCAGTGCGACGTGGTGATTGTGGTCGGCTCACCCACCAGTTCCAACTCCAACCGTTTAAGGGAAGTCGCCGAAAACCTGAGTGTGCCCGCCTACATGGTGGACAACGCCGAGGAAATCAATCCAGAGTGGGTGGCGGGAAAGAGCCGGGTCGGCCTCACTGCCGGCGCCTCGGCGCCGGAAATCCTGGTGCGCGCCGTGATCGAACGCCTGAATCTGCTGGGTATCGACACGGTGACCGACCTCGACGGCACACAGGAGACAGTTGCTTTCGCCCTGCCGAAAGGCCTGGGGATTTGACCCGCAGAACACGTAAACACCGTCTTGCCTGCCAAACAAAAATCGGGCGCTTCCGGTAAATCCTGCTGAGAAACAGGTTAAGCAAACCCGCCCAACAAACTACTCGCGCGAAAAATCCATCTGCCAATGTCGCGAGGTATGGACCACCGCCAACACTCTGACGCCATTCTTTTTCACGCGGTAAACCACCAAGTAAGGATAACGGCTTAACACCAGCTCGCGTGTACCTGCCACCCCGCCCATGCGCCCCATTAGCGGATTCGCCGAAAGTGCCTGCGCCCCTTCGTGTATGGCACGTACCACCCTGGCTGCTGCGGGCATGTTGTCCTGTGCAATGGACGCATGTACATCCCGCAAATCGTGCCCCGCCTCAACCGACCACTCAATCCTCACGCGTCAGTTCCAGAAACAACGCCTCCACTTCCTCGTCGCTCATCACGCCAGAGGTATCCGCCGCACTGATTTTGGCTTCCAG
>NCIF01000139.1 GCA_002256785.1 Hydrogenophilales bacterium 17-61-9 | reverse complement strand
ATCGCCGAGACGGGCCGGGTCGGGGCGCAATTCAAGCAGGGCGGCGACCAGTTGGCGGTAGCGCGGACCGAGGCCGGGCAGGGCCGCCAGCGCGGCGCGCGCGGCGGCCTGGTTGCGCACGATCCACGGCGCGTCCGGCGCGACGTCGTGGGCCGCCAGCGCGATCAGCCACAGGTAGAGCGTGCGATTGAGCTCGCGCAGGGGAAACGTTTCCAGCGCGGCCGGCAGGTAGAGGGTGGCGTCGTCGCGCCAGGCCAGTTCGACTTTCTCGCCGATGCCGGCCACGCGTTCCATCCAGCGTCGCCGCGCGCCGTGCGCGGTGGCGGTGCCGGCGCGCAGGCTCAGGCCGGCGTCGCCGCCGAGGGCGCGAAAGAACACCGGCGCCATGCGCGCCATCTGTCCGAGTTCGACGCGCGCGGCGGGGAAGCCGCGATAGGCGGCGCGGGTAATCAGCTTATCCCACAGGCTGCCGACGAATTCTTCCATGGCTCAGGCCTCCCGCATGCCGCATCCGGCGCGCGGCGTGCGCGCGGCGCGGGCGTCGAATGCGGCTTCGGATTCGGCGCGCAGGTCGTGCACCCAGTTGAGCAGGGCGCCGTCGGGGTGGGCGGCCTGGGTGTGGTCGCAGGCGTCGAGGCATTGTCCGCACTGCACGCAGGCGAACATCATGCGCTTGACGTTGCGGGGGGCGAGGCGCATCGGGCAGACCTGGTCGCACGCCGACTGGCAGCCGGCGCAGTCGCGCGCGCGTTCGCGGCTGAAGCCGACCACCATGGCCCGGTCGTTGCCCATCCAGGCGAGGCTCTGGAACAGGCCGACGGCGCAGGCGTAGCGGCAGAACAGATGGCGCGCGAACAGGAACTCGACGAAGAACGCCAGGCTGGCGACCGCCAGGAAGATCGCCTGGTTGCGCGTCGGCGCGCCGTCGAGCAGATTGCCGTAGACCTCGGCCGGGGGCAGCAGGTAGGTCAGCAGCACCACCGCCCACAGCGCGGCGAAGCCGGCCGTCAGCGGCAGCACGGCAAGCCACCACAGGGCGTCGCGGCGGGTTTCGCTGCCGTCCGGGTTGCGCGCGGGCTGCGTTTTCCGGTCCCACAGGCTCTGCTTGCCGATCGCGCGGCGCAGCATCTGGTTGAGGGTCTCGACCACCGAGAAGTGCGGGCACAGCCAGCCGCAGTACAGGCGGCCCCATTTCCAGCCGGCGTAGATGATCGTGCCTGCCACCGCCGCCAGCGGCAGGAAGCCGCGCAGCACGAGGTTCAGCGAGGCCTCGGCAACGGACGCGCGGCCGGCGGCGAATGCGTCGAGCCCCAGCGTCCAGTCGAAGCCGAACAGGATGAGATGCCCGAGATTGAGGTCGATGCGAAAAATATCGAACAGCGGCGCGCACACGAACAGCACGAAAAAGCCCGCCTGGGTCAGGCGGCGCCAACGCTGCACCGGCAGGCCGAGCCAGCCGCGGGAGGGGCGCGCGAAACCGGGCCGGGGCGCGGCGGCGGGCTGGATGCCGGTCATTGATAGCGTCCCACCAGCGGATAGGCGAAGGGCCTGCCGGCCAGCGCGCGCGCCAGCCCGAATACGCCGAGCAGGACCAGCGTGCCGTGGCAGGACACGAAATACAGAATCAGCCCGATCCAGGTGGCGGGCTGTTCGAGGTCGCCGGCCAGTGCGATGAACGCCGGCACGACCGTCAGCAGCAGTCCGGCCAGCAGGCTCGCGGCGAACGCCTGCCGCACATGGCCGCGGACCAGCGGGTCGGCGCTGCGGCGGTGGCGGTGGAACAGCAGCGACAGCAGCAGGAAGGCCAGCCCCGGCGCCAGCAGCAGGTTGAGCAGATAGAGCGCTTGGGCCTGCACCGCGGGGGACGAGCGGCCGGGCATGGTGTTCATTCGTCCAGGCTTGCCCGCACGACTTCGAACAGCGCCTCGGCGGTGTCGGGATCGTCGGTCAGGGGTTCGACCAGCGCAGCCATGCAGGCGGCGAGCGGGTCGCAGCCGTTCACCATGAGGCTGGCCGCGTAGACCAGCAGGCGGGTCGAGGCGGCTTCCTCCAGGTCGTGGTCCTTGAGCCGGCGCAGGTGGCCGCCCAGCGCAACCAGCCGGGCCGCCGCCGCCGGCTCGATGCCGGTTTCGGCGACCACGATCCGTTCCTCGATGGCGGGCGGCGGGAAGCCGAGGCTGATCGCGATGAAGCGCTGGCGGGTGGAGGGCTTGAGGCTTTTCAGCAGGTTCTGGTAGCCGGGGTTGTAGGACACCACCAGCATGAAGTCGTCCGGCGCGCGCAGTTCCTCGCCGGTGCGTTCGATCGGCAGGATGCGCCGGTCGTCGGTCAGCGGATGCAGGACCACGGTGGTGTCCTTGCGCGCCTCGACCACTTCGTCCAGATAGCAGATGCCGCCCTGGCGCACCGCGCGGGTCAGCGGGCCGTCCGACCACAGGGTCTGGCCGTCGCCGATCAGGTGGCGCCCGACCAGGTCGGCCGCGGTCAGGTCGTCGTGGCAGGCCACGGTGATCAGCGGCCGCCCCAGGCGCGCCGCCATGTGCGCGACGAAGCGCGTCTTGCCGCAGCCGGTCGGTCCCTTGACCAGCAGTGGCAGGCGGTTGCGGAAAGCGTATTCGAACAGTTCGCACTCCCTGCCGACCGGCTGGTACCAGGGGACGGCGGCGAGGCCGGGTTGGGTGAGATCGTTCATGCGGACGCTCCGGTCAGGTTGAGGGCAGGTGGAAGGCGAAAGCGATCAGGGCGAGCACCAGCAGCAGCCAGCCGAAGACCGCCCAGCGCCAGGCGCTGGCGACGTGGCGCAGCGCCATGAAGCGATCGGCGACGAGCCACCCCTTCGCCAGGGTGGCGAGCAGTACCAGCGCCGCGACGGCGCCGGCGGGCAGGCGCGCGCCGGCAAGGACGGCGGACTGCGCGGTCAGCGCCGTGAGCGCCAGCAGCAACAGCCATATCCAGGTCGCGGATTTCATCATGGTCAATGCAGCACGTAAATCAGGGGGAACAGCACGATCCACACCAGGTCGACCATGTGCCAGTAGGACGCGCCGGTTTCCACCCCGGTGTGCGCCGCGGCGCTGTAGCCGCCCTGCCAGGCCTTGAGCGCGACCGCGCCGAGGATGAGCATGCCGAGCACGACGTGCATGAAGTGGAAGAATCCCAGCCCGATGTAGAACATGTAGAAGGTATTGGTCGACATGCTGATGCCGGCGTCGAACTTGGCGCCGAACTCGGCCAGCTTGAGCGCCAGGAAGGCGCCGCCGCATGCCATGGCGGCAACCAGCCAGCGCGCGCAGGCGCGCGCGGCGCCGCGCCGGATGCGCTCCACGGCGCGGACGACGAAATAGCTGCTGGTGATCAGCAGCGCGGTATTGGTCGCGCCGCCGAGACGGTCGAGTTCGAGCTGCGAGGCGTCGAACAGCTCGACGTTGCGTGCGCGCGCAAACGCGTACGCCAGAAAGAGGACGCCGAACACGAGCAGTTCGGCGAAGATGAAAAACCACATCGCGAGATCGCCCGGCAGGTCCGGACGGCGGGTGTGCGGCGCGGAGAGGGCGATGGCGGATGTGTTCATGGCGGAATCGACGCCCGCCCGGCGAACCGGGCGGGCGCGGGACTCAGGTCGCGGCGGCTTTCTCGCCCTTCATGAAGAAGCTGACGATATACAGCACCAGCCCGACGAAGAACACCACCCCGGCCACTTCGCGCATCCAGTAGAACAGGGCCACCTGGTCCTGCGCCGCCATGAAGCCCATCGGCGTATCGGAGATGCGCTGCAGCCAGATCTGCAGGATGCCGGCGGCGGTGAGGAACAGCGTGATGAAGACCATGCCGACCGTCATCAGCCAGAACGACCACATCTCGACCACCTGGGCGCTGCGGCTGTTTGCCTCGCGTCCGCGCATCAGCGGCATGGTGTAGCTGATCATGGTGATGACCACCAGCACATAGGCGCCGTAGAAGGCCATGTGGCCGTGCGCCGCGGTGATCTGGCTGCCGTGGGTGTAGAAGTTGACCGGCGCGAGGGTGTGCAGGAAACCCCACACGCCGGCGCCGAGAAAGGCCATCACTCCGGTGCCGAGCGCCCACAGCACGGCCGCCTTGTTCGGATGCTCGCGGCGGCGGCGGTTGACCATGTTGAAGGCGAACAGCGTCATCATGAAGAAGGGAATCGGTTCCAGTGCGGAGAACACGCTGCCCCACCACTGCCAGTATTCCGGCGTGCCGATCCAGTAGTAGTGGTGGCCGGTGCCGATGAGGCCGGTGATGAGGGCCATGGCGATGATCACGTACAGCCATTTCTCGATCACCTCGCGGTCGACGCCGGTCACCTTGATCAGCACGAAGGCCAGCATCGCGCCCATGATCAGCTCCCACACGCCCTCGACCCACAGGTGCACGACCCACCACCAGTAGAACTTGTCCTTGACCAGGTTGGCCGGGTTGTAGAAGGAGAACAGGAAGAAAATCGCGAGCCCCCACAGTCCCAGCAGCATGACCAGGTTGATCGCGGTCTTGCGGCCGCGCAGCACGGTCATCGACAGGTTGTAGAGCATGGCCAGCGCGACGATCACGATGCCCACCTTGGTCGGTAGCGGCTGTTCCAGGAATTCCCGGCCCATCGTCGCCAGCAGGTCGTTGCCGGTCAACTCGGCCAGCTTCGCATACGGCACGAACAGGTAGCCCAGGATGGTCAGCGCGCCGGCGATCAGGAAGATCCAGAACATGAGCATGGCCAGCTTCGGACTGTGCAGCTCGCGTTCGGATTCCTCCGGGATCAGGTAATAGGCCGCGCCCATGAAGCCGAACAGCAGCCACACGATCAGCAGGTTGGTGTGCACCATGCGGGCGACGTTGAAGGGGATGGCCGGGAACAGGAAGTCGCCGACCACATACTGCAGGCCCATGATGAGCCCGAACACGATTTGGGCGAAAAACAGCCCGATTGCCGCGATGAAATAAGGCTTCGCGACGGCCTGGGATTGGTATTTCATGAAAACTCCCTTTTTAAGCGTGGATGGGGCGGAGCGGGATCAACCTTCGATATTCGGCGGCCACTTGGCCGTGTCGATCTCGGACGCGTATTTGAGGAAACCGACCAGATCGTCGAGTTGTTCGTCGCTGAGGTTGAAATTGGGCATCTGGCGGCGGCCCGGCGCGCCGCTGGGCTGGTTTTTCATCCATACTTTGATGAATTCCGGGCCGCGCCGGGCGTAGACGTTGCCGAGTTCGGGCGCGAAATAGGCGCCTTCGCCCATCAGGGTGTGGCAGCCGATGCAGTTGCGCGTCTCCCAGATGTGTTTGCCGCGTACGACCGAATCGGTCAGGTTGGCGCGGTTGTCGCGTTCGGGCAGGGCGCGCATGGTGTCGTAGGTCAGACCGACCAGCAGCAGGAAGAAAAACACCGCGCCGCCGTAAAAGATATTGCGCGCTGCCGATTTGGTGAATGCCGAGCTCATGATTGAAAACCTCCTTGATCTTGGGTGGGTGCAATTCGAGTTGAGGGCGTTCGCACATGCATCCCCTTCCAGGACTTGCGCATCCTATTATGCATTTAACATGCATCTTATCAACTGTTTTTTGCCAAGAATTTCCAGGCCCGGATTGCCGGCCCGTGCGGGCAGGCCGCACCAGCATATCCGCCTGTTCGTGACAGGCGCAAGCGCGGCGAGGACCGCGCTGGCTTTTGATCGCGCCTTGCAGGCAGCGTGTGGAACGGGAATGGGCGCGCCGTTGCCGCGCGCCGGTCAGCGCCTGCCGCCCGGCAGGCTGCCCAATATCCCGCGGATGAGCGCGCGGCCGATCTGGCTGCCGATGGAACGAGCCGCGGATTTCGCCATGGCCTCGAGCGCGCCTTCGCGGCGTCCGCTCCGTTCGCCGAAACGGTCCGGCATGCTGCCGCCACCGCTTGCGGACGGTGCGGCGGCCCCGGCCGGCGGCTTCTTCGCGCCGTCCGCCGCCTGTTCCGCGCGTGCCTTGAGGATTTCATGGGCGGATTCGCGGTCGACGGTCTTGTCGTAGGCGCCGGCCACCAGCGAAGTCTGCATCAACTGCTGGCGTTGCGCGGCGGTGATGGGGCCGAGCTGTCCCTGGGGCGGCACGATGAAAGCGCGCTCGACCACGCCGGGGCGGCCTTTTTCATCCAGCAGGGATACCAGCGCTTCGCCCACGCCCAGTTCGGTAATCGCGCTGGCTTCGTTCAGATTCGGGTTGTCGCGCAGGGTGTCGGCAGCGGCCTTGACCGCTTTCTGGTCGCGCGCGGAAAAGGCGCGCAGGGCATGCTGCACCCGGTTGCCAAGCTGCGACAGGATCTTGTCGGGCACGTCGGCCGGGTTCTGGGTGACGAAATACACGCCGACGCCTTTGGAGCGGATCAGCCGCACCACCTGTTCGATTTTTTGCACCAGCGCATCCGGCGCGTCGGCAAACAGCAGGTGCGCTTCGTCGAAGAAGAACACCAGCTTGGGTTTGTCGAGGTCGCCCGCTTCGGGCAGGTTTTCATACAGTTCGGCCAGCAGCCACAGCAGCAGCGTGGCGTACATTTTCGGCGACTGCATCAGCCGGTCGGCCGACAGGATGTTGATGACGCCGCGGCCGCGGTCGGTCTGGGTCAGGTCGGCGATGTTCAGCATCGGTTCGCCGAATATCTGCGCGCCGCCCTGCGATTCCAGCGTCAGCAGGCCGCGCTGGATGGCGCCGATGGAGGCGGGCGAGACGTTGCCGTAATCGGTGGTGAACTGCCTGGCGTTTTCGCCGACGTAGGCGAGCAGCAGGCCGTTGTCGTCCGCCACCTTGAATACCAGGTTCAATACACCGCTCTGGGTTTCGTTCAGATCCAGCATCCGCCCCAGCAACAGCGGCCCCATGTCGGACACGGTGGCGCGCACCGGATGTCCGCTGACGCCGAACGGATCCCACAAGCTAACCGGGTAGCCCTGGTAGGCAAAACCCTCGAGCTTCAGCGCTTCGACCCGCTCCGTTACTTTGGCATTGCCGCCGCCCGGCTGCGAAATGCCCGACAGGTCGCCTTTCACATCCGACATGAAACACGGCACGCCGAGACTGGAAAAATGCTCGGCCAGCGTTTGCAGGGTGACGGTTTTTCCCGTGCCGGTGGCGCCGGTGATGAGGCCGTGGCGGTTGGCCATCTGCGGCAGCAGCAAAAGGTCGGTGGCGGCATTCCTGGCGATGAGCATGGGTTCGGTCATGGCGGTTCCTGGATGTTGGGGCGGTGGGCGCATCACGGGAGTCATCGTGCGCCTCCTTTTTGGATGAAGGAATTCTAACGAGTTCAGGCGCGACAAGTGTTAAGCAATGTATAGAAGAGACAGCTAATGTTGCGGGTATCATGCGCACTTAATGCAGGCAGGGAGCAGATCGTGGCAACGGAACAGCAGGCGCATGAAATTGTGATTGTGGGCGGCGGCGCGGGCGGGCTGGAGCTGGCAACCCGGCTAGGCAACAAGCTGGGCAAGAAAAAAGACCGTGCGCACATCACCCTGATCGATGCGTCGCCGTCCCATCTGTGGAAGCCGTTGTTATACGAAGTGGCCGCAGGCAGCCTGGATTCCTATGCCGAGCGGCTCGAGTATCTGGCGCAGGCGCATTGGCACCATTTCCGCTTTCGCCTTGGGCGCATGGACGGTCTCGACCGCGCGCGCCAGGAAATCAGCGTCGCGCCCACGCTGGACGAAGACGGCGTGGAAATCATCCCGCGCCGCAGCTTTCGCTACGACACGCTGATCATCGCGGTGGGGTCGGTGGGCAACGACTTCGGCGTGCCGGGGGTGAAGGAACACTGCATCATGCTCGACACCCCCGAGCAGGCGCGCGAATTCCATCGTCGTCACATCAATGCCTGCCTGCGCGCGCATACCCAGACCACCGCGGTGACGACTGCCCAGCATACCGTCTGCATTGTCGGCGCCGGCGCAACCGGGGTGGAACTCGCCGCCGAGCTGCACGACACCACGCGTGAATTGTCGGCCTATGGCCTGGAAAAAATCGACCCCGACAAAACCCTCAAGCTGCTGATCGTCGAAGCGTCCGATCGCATCCTGCCGGGGCTGCCGCCTCGATTGTCGGCAGCGGCGGCCGAACGTCTGGCCGAGCTGGGGGTGGAGGTCTATACCAACGAGCGCGTCGTCGAAGTGCGCGCCGACGGCATGCTCACTGCCGACGGGAGAATGATCCCCGCCAGCATGATGGTGTGGTCGGCCGGCATCAAGGCGCCGGATTTCCTGAAAGAAATCGATGGCCTGGAAACCAGCCGCAATAATCAACTGGTGGTGCGGCCCACGCTGCAAACCACGCGCGACGACAACATCTTTGCGCTGGGCGACTGCGCGGCCTGTCCCATGCCCGACGGCCGCTACGTGCCGCCGCGCGCACAGGCCGCGCACCAGCAGGCGTCATTGATGGCCAAGGCGATCTGTCGCCGTTTCCAGGGCAAGCCCTTGCTTGAGTATGAATACCGCGATTACGGTTCGCTGGTCGCGTTGGGCCGCTTTTCCACCGTGGGCAACCTGATGGGTGGTCTTTCCGGCGGCAGCATCATGATCGAAGGCGCATTGGCGCGGCTGGTGTACTGGTCGTTGCACAAGATGCACGAAGTCGCCCTGCACGGCTGGGTCAAGACCGCGATGACCACTTACGCCCACTTCATCAGCACCCCGACCCGGGCGCGGATCAAGCTGCACTGAATCGGTTGCAGAGCGTCGTGCCGTGAGGTGGCAAGAGTCTGGCTCGTTGCGGGGTAAGCAATGCCTGACAAAAACCATTGTTGTTTTTCAAGGTCAAGAGTGGATGGCGTGGTAAAGCCAGCTATCGGAGTATTTTAGTTCCGTCCCGCCATGATCCCGCCATCGATATCCCAAATTGCACCTGTCACCCAGCTGGCATCATCGCCAAGCAGGAAGTGAATGGCTTTTGCAACGTCCTCAGGTGTGCCGATTCGACCAATCGGATGAAAGTCGTTGAATGTGGCAAGCGTTTCGTCGATTTTACTTGGGTCGATGAATGCCTCGTAAATAGGTGTTTTAACCACGGCCGGTGAAACCGCGTTTACCCGAATGTTGTGGTCAGCCAGTTCCATCGCCATGTGTTGCGTGAGTGCATGCAATCCTGCCTTCGCCATCGAATACGCAGAGGAAGGCGTCGCTTTAATGGCTTGTTTTGCCCACATCGATCCAATATGCACAATCGAGCCGCCACCGTTCGCCGCCATGTTCTTGGCCACGGCCTGGGAGATGAAAAAGGAGGCACGGTTCAAATCCAGGTAGGTGTCATAGTCCTTGTGCGTGTGCTCAAGGAATGGCGTGGGCTTGAAGTAGCCCGCTGCGTTCACCAGGTATTTGATGTGGCGTCCGTGGTTTTCGGCAAAAGCAACAACGCGCTGCACATCGTTCGGTTCGTAT
>NCIF01000138.1 GCA_002256785.1 Hydrogenophilales bacterium 17-61-9 | reverse complement strand
CGGCAAGCCGGTGTTCCGCAAGATGGCCGAACCGCAAGCCGACTATGTGAGCTCGGATTGCGCGATTGCCGCGCGCCACATTCTCCAGGGCATGGGCGAAACCACGGCGCGGAAACAGCACCCGATCACGCTGTTGCGCATGGCCTATGGCCTGGAATGAATCGTTTACCAAGGATGAGCAAGGAGATGCATATGCCGCACATTACCCGTGACAGCCTGATGACCCTGGAGGGCTACGCCAAGGTGCGCCCCGCGTTGCGCGCCGAGATCATGGCGCACAAGAAAAACCGCATGGTCGAGCTGGGCGATCACGTGACGCTGATTTTTGAAGACGAAAAAACCATGCGTTACCAGATCCAGGAAATGCTGCGCGCCGAACGCACGTATGAAGAGGCGGGGATCCAGGACGAACTCGACGCTTACAACCCGCTGGTGCCGGACGGCGGCAACTGGAAAGCGACGATGATGATCCAGTATTCCGACCCGGACGAACGCAAGGTGGCATTGGGAAAACTGAAAGGCATTGAGGACCGGGTGTGGGTGCAGGTGGCCGATCAGGCGCCGGTGTACGCCATTGCCGATGAGGACATGGAACGCGAGAACGCCGAGAAGACCTCGGCCGTGCATTTTTTGCGGTTTGAACTGGATCCCGCCTCGATTGCCGCCGCCAGGGCAGGCAGCCCGATCCGCATGGGCGTCGACCTCGATGCCTACAAAGTTGATGGCATGACGCTGGCGGAAAATATACGTTCTGCGCTCGCGCTGGATTTGTCCTAGATTCATATCAGGCGGTAGACCATTGCGCACCGCCTTTTCTGGAGGAGGGCGTGATGCTGGATCAATTGCTGGTGCATCGGGTGCGGCGGCGGCTGGAGTCTTCCGGCTTGCCTTTGGCCGTTGAATTATGGAACGGGCAACACATTGCCGAGGATGCGCTGGCTGCGGTTCGCGTCCGTCTGAACCGCCTGACCAGCCTCAAGATCCTGGCGCACCCCAATCTGGGCGCGTTGGCGCGCGCTTATGTCGAAGGGGCGCTGGACCTGGAAGGCAATGCCCGTGACATTCTGGCGCTGGGCGACCGTCTGTGCAATGCGGGCGGCCTGACGCCAAAAACCGGATCCGAACGCTGGAAATGGTGGCGGCATAGCCGTACCCGTGACCGCCAGAACATTCAGTATCACTACGACGTTTCCAACGATTTTTATGGCCTGTGGCTGGACGCGAAGCGGGTCTATTCCTGCGCCTATTTCAAGACCCCGGACCTGAGTCTCGACGCCGCGCAGGTGGCCAAGCTCGATCATATTTGCCGCAAGCTGGACCTGCAGCCAGGCGAGCGCTTGCTCGACATCGGCTGCGGATGGGGCGGGCTCATTCTGCATGCGGCGCAGCATTATGGGGTGCAGGCAGTCGGCATCACGCTGTCGAATGACCAGCATGCGTATGTGCATCGGCAGATCGAAGCGCTGGGGCTGACCGGACGGGTAGACGTGCGCATCATGGATTATCGCGACATGCAGGAATTCAACGCTTACGACAAAATCGCCAGTGTGGGTATGTTTGAGCACGTCGGCCTGGCGAATCTGGCGGCCTACTTCGACAGGATCGCAAGCCTGCTCAAGCCGGGCGGGCTGGTGCTCAACCACGGCATTACCACCGCGGAACCCGATGCAAGCGGGCTCGGCAGCGGCATCGCCGAATTCATCGAAGACTATGTGTTTCCGGGCGGCGAACTGGTGCATGCCTCGGACGTATTGCGGGCGGCTTCCCGCAGCGGCCTTGAATGCCTGGATGCGGAAAATCTGCGGCCTCATTACGGTAAAACGCTGTGGCATTGGGTCGCCCGACTGGAAGACCATGCCGACGAAGCCCGGCAACTCATAGGCGAACAGAAATATCGCATCTGGCGCATCTACATGGCCGGGTCGGCCCATGCCTTCGACCATGGCTGGATGGAGCTGTGGCAAGTGCTGGCAGGCAAGCGTGTCGATGGCGCCCAGCCGAATTACCCGTTCAACCGGGACGCCATGTACTGCAACAACTAAATCTGCGGCGCCGCCGGCTGGTGGCGCCGAATGCTCAAGACTCAGGCTTTGTGCCGATCCAGTTCCTGGTCGGCCAGTGAGACGGGGTCTTCTATCGGCTCCAGATGGGTGGTGATGTGGGCGTGCGTCACCGCCTGCCGGATGTCGGCTTCAATGCGCTCGGACCAGTCATGCCCATGCTGGATGGTCCAGGCGCCGGGTAGCAGTATGTGCACGGTGATAAAGGCGCGGGTGCCGGCCTGACGGGTGCGCAGGGCATGAAACTTCAAACCGTGCTTGCGATAGCCCTCCAGGATGGCTTCAATTGCCTGGAGTTCATCCTCCGGAATGGAAACATCCATCAACCCTGCGGCAGAACGCTGCAACAACTGCCATCCGGTCCACAGGATATTCAAGGCCACCAGCAGGGCAATCGCGGGATCGAGCCACAGCCAGCCGGTCAGCCAGAGCAGGCCCACACCGACGATGACCCCTGCGGATGTCCAGACATCGGTCATCAGATGGTGCGCATCGGCTTCCAGGGTGATGGATTTGTATTTCTTGCCCGCCTTCATCAGGGTGCGCGAGGTGACCAGATTGACGATGGACGCAAGCGCCGAAATGGCCAGGGCGATGCCTACCGCTTCGAGCGGCTGCGGATTGAGCAGGCGCTCGATGGCCGCGTAGCTGATGGCGACCGCGGCGATCAGGATGAGAAACCCTTCAAACGCGCTGGAAAAATATTCGGCTTTTCCGTGCCCGTGGGCGTGGTTGCCATCCGCGGGTTTGGCCGCCAGAGTCAGCATGGCCAGTGCCATCATGGCGCCCGCCAGATTGACGAAGGATTCCAGTGCATCAGAGAGCAGGCCGACCGAACCGGTCATCCACCAGGCCCCGCCTTTGAGCAGGATCGTGGCCAGGGCTGCGGCTATCGAAAGCCAGGCATAGCGTTTGAGGGATGCGTGCACCATAGGGGACGAGGTCGGCAAAGAAGGTTGGAGCGGTTATCGGCATACAGCGGGATAAGGAGCGGATTTTAAGCCATGTCGCTTGACCTGGATATCCGGATTTCCCGGCAAGAACCAGGCGCGATGCTGGATGTTCCGATCTTTATTGAAGACATCCCGGCGTTGAATCAATAAAATAGCGCCCATGAAAATTCTGCTTGCGTTACTTCTTTGCCTGCCTTTTTTTGCTCACGCCGAATGGGGTCAATTCGATTTCGAGTTCGATCAGGACAAGCCCTGGTCCGAGGTGGCGGTCAAACTGCCGGCTTACCCCAAAGCCGAAAACCTGATCCCCTTTAGCGTGTCTTCGGCAACCCGCAACCGGCATTTTGTCGACGCCGAGTCGATCAGCGTCGGTGAAGACCGGGTGGTCCGTTATAGCGTGGTGATCGAAGCGGCCGGTGGCGCAACCAATGTGTCTTTCGAAGGAATACGCTGCGAATCGGGCGAGCGGCGCCTGTACGCTTATGGTCATCCGGATGGCAGCTGGTCCAAGGCGCGCAATGCGGGCTGGGAAGGCATCAAATTCCGTTCGCTGCTGTCCTATCAAAAAGCGCTTTTTGAAGACCATTTCTGCCCCGACGGCATACTCGTCAGGGATGGCAAGGAAGCGGTGAAAAATTTACGGCAGGCGGCACGATGAGCGTATCGGTTGTTAAACACGCCCGCCGCATTGTCGTCAAAGTGGGTTCCAGCCTGGTGACTGGAGGCGGCAAGGGGCTGGATCACGCAGCGCTGTCGCGATGGGCCGAGCAGATTGCGGCATTGACCGAACAGGGACGGGAAGTGGTGCTGGTATCCAGCGGGGCGATTGCCGAGGGAATGTCGCGGCTGGGCTGGATCAAACGTCCCAAGTCCGTCAGAAAACTGCAGGCTGCCGCCGCTGTCGGGCAGATGGGGATGGTGCAGGCGTATGAATCCATTTTCCGCGTGCACGGATTGAATGCTGCGCAGGTGCTCCTGACCCATGAGGACATGGCCGACCGGACACGTTACCTGAATGCGCGCTCATCGTTGCGAACGCTGCTGGAGCTTCGCGCGGTCCCGATCATCAATGAAAACGACGCGATCGCCACCGATGAAATTCGCCTTGGCGATAACGACACGCTGGCTGCACTGGTCACCAATCTGGTTGAAGCCCATTGCCTGATTATTTTGACGGATCAGCCGGGTTTATATACAGGGGATCCGCGCAAGGATCCGGACGCTACCCTGGTGTTGAATGCGCACGCGGGCGATCCGGATCTGGACAATATGGCGGGGGGGGCGGGCAGCAGTGTGGGTACGGGCGGGATGCTGACCAAAATTCTTGCGGCCAAACGCGCGGCCCGCAGCGGCGCCCATACCGTGATCTGTAGCGGTCGCGAGGAAAACGTATTGCTTCGGCTTGCGGACGGCGAGGCCATCGGCACCCAGCTGGTGTCGCGTCAGGAAACATTGGCGGCGCGGCGCCAGTGGTTGGCCGACCATCTGCAGATGCGGGGCGGTGTGGTGATCGACGACGGGGCGGTGCGTGCGCTTCAGGAGGAAGGCAAGAGTTTGCTGCCGGTGGGCGTAAAAGGCATCACCGGCAATTTTCTGCGGGGGGACGTTGTCGCGATCGTCGATACAGCGGGCAATGAGATCGCACGCGGCCTAACCAATTACAGTTCGAGCGAAGCGCGGCGGATAGCCGGCGTAGCCAGCACGTCAATCGAAGCCGAACTCGGCTATATGGATGAGCCGGAACTGATCCATCGGGACAATCTGGTGATGCTGGAATGACCACAACACTGGATTTAATGCGTCATGGCGAACCCGTTGGCGGGCGAAAATATCGGGGCCAGATCGACGATCCGCTCTCGGCGAAAGGATGGGCGCAAATGCATGCCGCAGTGGGCGACGCCCGGCCCTGGACGCGGCTGGTTTCTTCGCCGCTGCTGCGTTGCGGTGAATTTGCCGAAACCCTGGCGGGGCGACTCGGATTGCCGCTTGCGTTTGACGAAAGGCTCAAGGAAGTCGGCTTTGGCGTATGGGAAGGAAAATCAGCGGCCGAAATAGAGCAGGGCGCACCTGGCGTACTCGAGCGCTTCAAGGCTGACCCGGTCAATGCGCGTCCGGAAGGGGCCGAGCCGCTAGCCGATTTCCATTCGCGGGTAGCGGCCGGCCTGGATGATCTGCTCGCAAGGCATGCCGATCAGCATGTCCTCTTGGTCGGACACGCGGGCGTGATCCGCATGGCGCTTGCCTGGGCGCTGCATATTCCGCTGGAACAGGCTTATCGTGTCGAGGTGGCGACGGCCTCGTTTACGCGACTTCGCTTCGAAGCCCGGCGTGCGAGCCTGATTTTTCACGGCGGCAGTCTGCCCGTACGGTGATCCGCCGCATCGCGTTCTGGCTCTGTCTGCTGCTGGCGTTGCCCGCGCAGGCCGCACCGCTTCGCCTGGTGGATGACGCCGGGCAAACGCTCGAATTCATCCGGCCACCGCAGCGCATCATTTCACTGACGCCGCATCTCACCGAACTGTTGTTTGCGGTGGGTGCGGGATCGCAGGTGGTGGGCGTGGACAGCGCCAGCGATTATCCGCAGGCGGTGCTGGCCCTGCCGCGCGTAGGCGGCTACAGCCGCATCAACTTCGAGCGCATTCTTGCGCTGAAACCGGATCTGGTCATTGCCTGGGTGGGGGGCAATCGCGCAGCCGATATTCACGGCCTGAGGAAAATGGGGGTGCCCGTTTTGCAGACGCAAGCCACCCGGCTGGAGGATGTGGCGCGCTTGCTGCGGTTGCTTGGTTTGGCGAGCGGGCATGCGCAGGCGGGAAAAGAAGCTGCCCGTACGTTTTCGACCCGGCTGGCCGCGCTGCACCTGCCGACAAGCCGTCAACCGCCAGTCAGCGTGTTTTACCAAGTCTGGGATCGGCCGTTGATGACGGTGGGCGGCGCGCACTGGATCAGCGATGCGCTGTCATTGTGCGGCGCGCGCAATGTGTTTGCCGACTTGCGCGGGCTGTCTCCGGTGGTGTCGCGCGAAGCGGTGTTGCAGCGAGCCCCCGCATTGATCGTGGGGGGCAATGATGCGCCGGACTTGCGCCGGCTATGGCAGTCATTCGCAAGTCTGCCTGCTGTAAAAAACAATGCATTCGTCAGTGTGGATGCCGACCTGCTGCATCGGCCCACGCCGCGCCTGATCGAAGGCGTGACGGAATTATGTGCGGCGATCAGGCCTTACGCGCGCTGACGGGGGTCGCTTGCCTTGCGGTTTGGACAGTTTTCCTTGATGCAATCGGCATAGATTTGCAGCGAGTGGTCGTGGATGGAAAAACCGCGCTCTTTGGCAATGCGGTGCTGGCGCTTTTCGATTTCGCTATCCAAAAACTCTTCGACCTTTCCGCATTGCAGGCAGACCAGGTGATCGTGGTGGTCGCCTTCGTTGAGTTCGAACACGGCCTTGTCGCTGTCGAAGTGGTGGCGGATCAACAGCCCGGCCTGCTCGAACTGGGTGAGCACGCGGTAGACCGTGGCCAGGCCAATATCCAGGTCCTCGTCCGACAGCAGCCGATACACTTCCTCGGCGGTCATGTGGCGTTTGTTGCTCTGTTCAAACAGATCGAGAATTTTCAGACGGGGCAGCGTGGCTTTGAGACCAATGCTTTTGAGATCGGATGGATTGCTCAATGGGGTCTCCGGATTGGGAACGCGAATACGTTATGATACGTTTTTTTCCAACCGCTCCAACCTTTCCGGTTTCCTGGCTATGCGTCATTTCCTGATTTCCGCCCTGCTTTTAAGTCTGGTTTCCGGGTGTTCCAGCGTTAACCTGGGGCCTCACCGTATTGATGTTCAGC
>NCIF01000137.1 GCA_002256785.1 Hydrogenophilales bacterium 17-61-9 | reverse complement strand
TGAAAGATACCTATGGCGCGCCAACTTACGCCTATCAGGTGAGTGGCGAATACGCTATGTTGAAGGCAGCGGCGCAGAATGGCTGGCTGGATGAAAGGGAATGCGTGCTGGAGACCTTGCTGGCTTTCAAGCGAGCAGGCGCTGATGGTGTGCTGACTTATTTTGCGCGTGATGTAGCGCGATGGATGCGAGACAAAACCTAAATGTTTCCGCATGGCGAACCGATAAAAGCAGTTATGGGAATTTTTCCCAGCGAGACAGGAGGATCAAGGTGACGCTAAATTTGAGTAAATTGAGCGGGCGTAGCCAGAACATTGCTGATGATTTCGATCGAACCATTATCAGCTTTGAGTCACCCTACCGCCTTCGAGACTTGAGCCCCGCGCCCGGCGGGGATCCCGAGGTTCAGGAAGAGCGGATGGGTGAAAAGCTCTTCAAACTGCGTTTTGCGCAGCATGACGAGACGTTCAACAATGCCAGCATGCTGGTGCAGAAGCGTTATGCCTGGCGGGGTTTCCCCAAAGCGCATCTGAAAAAATACCCCAATCGCGTCACCATCCTGTCGTTTCACCAGGAAAAAATTGTCGGCACCGTCACGGTTGGCTATGACTCGGAAGAGGGTATGCTGGTTGACGATATCTACAAGGCTGAAGTTGACGTCTTGCGCGCCCAAGGCAAGCGGGTCGGTGAACTCAGCAAGCTCGCCATCGATGAAAACATTGGCTCCAAGCAGTTGCTGGCAAGCCTGGTTCATATGGCGTATCTATATGGTGTCATCCATGAGTGCACCGATGCAATCATTGAGATCGTTCCCAGACACAAAGCCTTCTACGAAAAAATGCTCGGCTTCAAGCAGATCGGGGAAGAAAAAATGAACAACCGGGTTCACTTCCCCGTGTTGTTGATGCATCTGGAACTGGATTACATGCGCCAAAAAATTGAAGAAGTCGGCGGCAAAGGAAAAGAATCCAAAGACCGCAGCCTCTATCCGTATTTTTTCTCGGCTCACGATCAGCAAGGCATTTTGGCACGCCTACTGAAAGAGGATGGCTGAAGCGTTATTGTGCGGGCGTTTAATTACAACGAGGCATTTGGTCGCAACCTTGGCTGGCTCACTCCAGAGGAGCAGGATGCGCTGCGAGGCAAAAAGGTCGCCATCGCCGGACTGGGTGGCGCTGGCGGTGTGCATTTGCTGACATTGACGCGTCTGGGCATCGGTGGGTTCCATGTGACCGATCTCGACCAGTTCGATCTGGTCAACTTCAACCGACAAGCCGGGGCCAGCATGAGCAGCATGGGGCAACCCAAGGCGCAGGTCATGGCCAAACTGGCGCGTGACATCAATCCCGAACTCGACATCCACGTGTTCGACGAAGGCGTGCAACCACATAATGTCGATGCGTTTCTGGACGGCGTCGACCTTTATGTGGACGGCCTGGATTACTTCGTTTTTTCCGCGCGCCGCCTGGTATACGACGCCTGTCGCAAGCGCGGCATACCCATTACCTTTGCCGTACCGCTGGGCATGGGGGCGGCGGTGCTCAATTTTCTGCCGGATGGCCCCGGCTTCGACGAATACTTCCAGCTGCAAGGCACGCCCGAAGCAGAATGGCCGACCCGTTTTCTGGTCGGTCTGGCACCTGCCCTGCTGCATCGGGGCTATCTGGTTTACCCCGAAATTGTCGACTTTAAAACCCAGCGGGTGCCGTCCACCGGCTTGGCGTGCCAGTTGTGCGCCGGCATGGCGGGCACCGAGGCACTTAAAATCCTGCTTGGTCGGGGCAAGGTGCGCGCCGTGCCGCACAGCATGCAGTTCGACGCCTACACCGGCAAGCTGAAACATACCTGGCGCCCCGGGGGCAATCGCCACCCGCTCAATCAATTGGCCATCGGTTATGTGAATTGGCGGCTGAAACACAAAAACCAGACATGAGCCCAGAGTTGGCATCCGTTCTGAAGTTGGCACGCTGGGCACCCAGCGGTGACAACACCCAGCCCTGGCGGTTCCGATTGTTAGGGGAAAACGCGATTGAAGTGCTTTACCGGCCGTCTGACAGTCTGGGGGTGTTCAACCTCGATCACTTCGCGGGACACCTTGCAATGGGAGCCTTGCTGGAGTCACTCGATGTTGCAGCCAGTGCGCATGGGTGGGAGATGGAGGCGTCCCACAAGGCAGAGCCCGACACGGCAAGTTTCAGTGTCCGCTTTAAGCCAGCGAATCGCCCCCCTTCAGCGTTATTACCTTTTCTTGAGTCCCGCGTGACACAACGGCGGGCTTTGTCATGGTCTCGTTTGAGCGCCGAAGAAAAGCGTTCGCTCGAAACGAGTGTCGGAAAATTTTACAGCTTGATCTGGGTCGAAGATTGGCCCGCCAAAACTCGACTTGCCAAGCTGCTGGGACTAATAGACAAGATCCGTTTGACTATCCCTGAGGCCTACGAGGTGCACCGAGACACCATAGCCTGGGGCACGCGATTCAGCGAAGACCGCATTCCAGATGCAGCAATTGCTGTGGATCCATTGTTAATTCGAGTCATGCGCTGGGCGATGAAGTCCTGGCCGCGTGTACAGGTTCTTAACCGCTTTTTGTGGGGACACGGCCTACCAAGGCTGGAAATGGATGTGATCCCGGCGTTGTTTTGCGGCGCTCATTGTTTGCTGATGGCCAATCAGCTCGTCACAAGCACGCAAGAGGGCGTGGAAGCTGGCAGGTCAATGCAGCGATTATGGTTGACGGCAACCTCATTGGGCCTGCAAGCCCAGCCCGAAATGGCGCCGGTCATTTTTTCGCGCTATGCAGCCCAAAACAGGGCCTTTACTGTCAACACAAAAGGTTGGTCTCAGGCCCAACAGCTGACGCAGCGGTTCGCGCTCTTGTTTGGCGACGATCGTTGGAACCGGACCGCTTTCATGATGCGCTTAGGGGCCGGAAAGGCCCCCCAAGCCCGTTCTCTGCGTAAGCCCTTGGCCGATTTGATTGAGTCATAACCACACACGCCAAGCACGGCGTATGAAGCGTTTCCTTAACGTAAAAAGCCCGTGGCCCGACTTGTCGGGCCACGGGCTTTTGCTTAGCTTAGTCGATTAAGCTTGGCGACGGCGAGTAGCCGCACCCAGCCCAAGCAGACCCAAGCCCAACAGCGCAAGGGTGCCCGGCTCAGGAACCGTGCCCAGCGTGAACGAGCCATCGTTGGTGGTGTAAATATCACCAGCGCCAGTCGGGTTGCCCAGACCAGTTGTTGCGATAAAGTCAGCAGCGACCGCAGCGGAAGGCGTGAAAATGTTGTTGTTGGAGTCAGTCAGACCCACGGTCATCGTGTTATTGCCCAGCAATGTGGCCACATCGGTATCGGGCGCGCCGTCAGCGTCGGTATCCAGGAACCAGTAGCCCGCTGCCACGCTGTCCACGTTGAACAGGATGTCAATGTTGCCGTCGAGGCCCGCAGGATTGCCAAAGTTGATATTGCCTGTGCCCACGAGGATGCTCAGGGTCATGATGGGGGTGCCATTCCCGGCGCCAGCGAAGCTGGTGTTATCGAGAACATTATCTTTAAAGATGTTCAGCGTACCGCCCGCATCAAAGCTGAATGTTGTGTTGTTGCCTGTCGTGGGGCCGTAGGTACCCGTCCAGTTGAGGAAGGTGGCGGAAAGCTCATAGCTTATGCCAAGACCGCTGACGCCAGCGGGGATGACCGAGGCGTCATTCTGGAAGCCGGTGGCACCGATACGGCCCACGTCCTTGAAGGTGCTGCCAGCGCTGGTACCCGTGCTCTCGGTGTAGCTGACGCCCAGGTAGGTCATTTCGTCGATGGGCTGAAGCGCGGTAGCCAAGCCGGCGCCCGTGGAATTGAAGCCCCAGTTGTCATTAAAAGTGAGGTTGTAGGCGGAAGCTTGGCCGGCAACAGCGGTAAGGGCAATGGCAAGCGCTGTCATTTGCAGTGTTTTCATTTCGATTCTCCATATAAAGAAAGTTACAAGTCTGGCAGTTGGGCGGCCAGCACAATCGCTACGCTTTTCATAAAGCACAGGCTGTGCCAGAAACGCTTACAGGAAATAACTTCCTTTATTATCAACAATATAGATATACGACCTGAACTTCCGTCCTGCGCTTTGCCGCGCATCTGTAAAGTTTACCGACACCCAAACGAGTCATGCAAATGGTTTCCAGATAGCAGAGGCGGCACTCAGAGGCTCTTGAGCAAGGCTCTGGCAGCGCTCCCCTCATCGAACTTCGGCTTGTCAGCAAGGAGTTGCTCCAGCTCTCTCCGTGCCCGAACTTTGTCCCCCGTACGCGCCAATGCGACGGCGTAGTGATAACGTAAATCTGCATTCTTGGGGGTTTGGGCCAAGGCTTTGCGCAGGAGCTCAAGGCCCCGGGGGGCCTGCCCTTGTTCGACGAGTATCCAGCCCAGAGTGTCCAGGACGGCTGGGTTGTTAGGGTCGAGCTTGTAGGATTTCTCAGCCGTTATGAGCGCGCGCGCGTCGTGTTCAAGAAAGTAGAGATTGGCCAGATTGTTGAGGCTCAAAACGTCACCCGGTGTTTGCCGCAGAATCGCCTGGTATTCGGCGATAGCCTCCTTGTTGCGGCCACTGCCCATATAGGATTCGGCTGCGTAGGCGCGCACGACGCTGTCGCTGGGATGCTGTTTGATCCAGTCTGTCAGGCGCTGCTCGGCCACCTTGGTATTGCCGGCCAGGGTGTAAGCGCGATGCAGCTTGATGAGCCCGACTGAGCCGGCACCTTTGGTCATTGCCTGCTCATAGGCTTTGGCCGCTTCGGTGGGTCGTTTCTGCGCAAACTGGATTTCGGCTTCGCGATCGAAGCCCAGCGGGGATCGGGGATATTGCACCTGGATTTGGCGCGCGATTTTCAAGGCAGCGTCAGGTTTGTTTTCCGCAAGTTCAAGCCCGATCAAGGTGACCTCGCTTTGCAGGTGGTCGGGCTTAAGGCTCAATGCTTTATGAAGCGTGGAACGGGCGTCAGTTAATTTCTTGCCTGCGATCTGGGCCAGCGCCAGACGCAGGAAGGCGTCGGGCGATTGATCGGCCTTGTTTGTCAACTTGCTGAAGGTGCTGATGGCACTAGCATTGTCGTTGGTTGCCAGCTGGACGGCACCCAGCAGGTTGAGCGCGGCTGGATTATCGGGGTTGGCGTCTACCAGCTCATTAGCAATGGCCAGGGCTTTTTGGGGCTCCTTCTTGGCAATGTGGTGGCGGACCAGCGCGGCCCGCGGAGGAACGGCCGCCGGGTTGGCATTGGCAGCCTTTTCAAGCCAGCTGACATATTCATGTTCCTGCTTGTTAATGGCGGCCAGCTCGGCCAGCGCCATCATGGCCTGCAGGTTGTTCTTGTCCAGGCTTAAAACGTGTTCGAAGCGTTTGCGGGCGACCTCAGGCTTTTTGTCGCGCAGATCGAGTTGTGCGAGGCTGGCCGTCGCCGTGAAGAACAGCGGATCGATCGCCAGGGCCTGCTCAAAGCTCTTGCGGGCATTGATCGGATCATTTTTCCCCAAATAGGCCCGTCCCCGCAAACTCTGCGTCACCGCGCTGTTCGGGTGTTTTTTCTCCAAGAGATTGATCGCAGCAAGGGCCTTGTCGTATTCCTTGTGATTCAGGTGGGTCATCACCAGCAAGGCGTCTGCCTTGTATTGATTGGGACCGAGTGATGCGGCTTTTTCCAGCTCGATGACGCCTAACTGACTATCGCCTGCGGATAGATGACTGAGCCCAAGCTGGGTTTGTATCGCAGCATTCTTGGGGTCAATCGCTGCGGCTCGCTCCAAATACGCTGACGCTTTTGCGGGTTCCTGTTTTAAAAGGTAGGCCTCGCCCGCCAAGGAAAGGGCCTGAATATCCTTGATCTCAGTCGTATCAGCTGCAAGGAATGGCGCAAGGGTTTCCAGCGCTTTGTCCGGCTGATTATTTTTGATTTGAGTAGCTGCCAGTATTTTGAGGGCTTGCGGATGGCCGGGAAAACGGGCCAAAAAACGGTTGAGGTAACTTTCTGCCTGCTGATACGAACCCAGGGCATGCGTCGTCATTCCAGCAAGAAAGATGCTCGGGGCATGGTCGGGCGCGATCTTGAAGACGTTTTGCAGGGCATCCAGCGCCTCGGGAAACTTCTTTTGACTGAAGCTCAATACGGCCCGCATATAGTTTGCCCGCACCGAATTCGGCGCCAGCTTGCGGATGTGCTCAATATCCTGACTGGCCATGTCCAGTTTGCCCATCGAGATACTGAGCGTGGCGCGATTTTGCAGTGCCTCCAGATTGTCTGGCTCGAGCTTCAGTGCGTTCGTATAGGCAACCAAAGCGGAGGGCGGGTTTTTGTTGATTCGCTCCCAATCCCCGATAAAAACCCAGGTTTTGGCCTGCCTGTCTTTGATTTTGAGGGCGGCATCCAGCCATGCTCTGGATTTCGCCATGTCGCGCTCCACGACTGCGCACTGCGCCAGCCCCCAGTAGGTGGGTGGATTTCCCGTATGGGCATCGAGGGATTGCTGAAAGAGGTTGCACGCCTCTTTCAGCTTGCCCTGCTTAAACAACGCATCGGCCCGCAATTGCAAAATACGCGCGAGATTGGACTTGGAGGTTTGATCGCCGGGCTGAATTTCATCAAGCACCCGTTTGTACTCACCCATGAGCAACAAGGCTTCGCCAAGCTGAATCTTGATCGACTCACGGTTAACACCCAGCTTCTCGGCTTGATTGAGCTCTTTTTCAGCCTCGGCCCCCATGCCCGCCTTCAAGTAAACCTGTCCAAGCAATAACCTCGCCTGGGGACTATCCGGGTTTTTCTGGATGGCATTTTTCAACTCGACAATACTGCCTTGAAGCTTGCCCTTGTCCTCAAAGTCCTTGGCACGCTGAATGTGCTCCTGCTCGGTCAGATTCGCCGTGCTGTCACAGCCTGAAAGCGCGACGGGTACGGATAAAGCAAGC
>NCIF01000136.1 GCA_002256785.1 Hydrogenophilales bacterium 17-61-9 | reverse complement strand
CTGTAATCGCGATGGTCCGCCGCGCGGCGAATCGCGACTTCGGCCAGGTGGTTGCGCAGGATGTATTTGGGGTTGAGCGCACGCATGGCCGTGCTGCGTGCGGCATCGGCTGAACCGATGGCGCGCAGCGCGCCGGCATAGCGCATCGCCCACGTATCAAATGTTGCGCGGTCGAGAAACAGGTCGCGCAGGAATGGATTCAAAGCATGTTCCGTGCTGTTGAAGTCGCACAGGCGGCGCAGGAAAATCGTGTAATCGACATGGTTCTGCGCCAGCAGTTGCAGCGCGTCCATGATGAGCGTGGTTGTTGATACTGCAGTGTCTTTACAGCCACGGCCTGCCCCTTGCGGGTGCAAAGGCGTCGTTTCGCCGTCCGGTTGCAGGCCAAATTTGGCCGCCATGCGGCCGAGATAGGCCTGGCCGAATTGCTGCGGATAGTCGCCGATCGCGGCGGAGGCGGTTTCCACCGACAGCAGCAGTACGAAGGTCTGCGCCAGCTTGGTGATATTCCAGGCGGCCACGTCGGGCTGCTGGTCGAAGGCATAGCGCCCGCCGGTGTCGGAATGGTTGCAGACATAGCCGGGGTCGAACGCATCGAGAAAGCCGAACGGGCCGTAATCCAGCGTCAGCCCCAGTATCGACATGTTGTCGGTGTTCATGACCCCGTGCGAAAACCCGACCGCCTGCCACTGCGCCATCAGTTCGGCGGTGCGGCGGGTCACCTCGCGTAGCAGTTCGGCGTAGGGTTCGGCGCGGTTAGCCAGTTCCGGGTAATAGCGCGCGATGACGTAATCGGCCAGCTGTTTGATGGGCTCGATCTGGTTGCGGTAATAAAACACCTCGAACGAGCCGAAGCGGACGAAGCTGGGGGCGAGGCGCGTCACCAACGCTGCGGTCTCCTCATCCTCGCGGTAGACCGGGCGGTCGCTGCCGACAATGCACAGCGCGCGGGTAGTGGGGATGCCCAGCGCGTGCATCGCCTCGGAACACAGGTATTCACGGATGCTCGAACGCAACACCGCGCGGCCATCGCCGCCGCGCGAGTAGGGCGTGCGCCCCGCGCCCTTGAGCTGCACCTCCCAGCCTTCGCCGGCGGCGTTTTTGACTTCGCCCAGCAGAATCGCGCGGCCGTCGCCCAGTTGCGGCACAAAATGGCCGAACTGATGCCCGGCATACAACGCGGCCATTGCGTCCATCCCTGGCAGCAACTGGTTGCCGGCCAGCGTGGCGATCATCTCGGGGCGGGTGATTTCGCTTTCGTCCAGATCGAGCAGCCGCAAGGCCTCCGGGCTGTGGCACACCAGATAGGGCGCGGGCACGGGCGTCGGGCAGACGCGCGAATAATAGGTCTCGGGCAGACGGGCAAAGCCGTTGTCGAAGGTCAAAGTTTCAAGTTTAAGCATGGGGGAATTTTACGGCCTTGCCAGGCTTGCGCGACCCCAGTAAGCACGGGGATTTGCGTATCCGATCGCAAACGGCCATTAGCCATGCACGGGCTGCGCCACCAGACGCACGCCGAGCGCTGCGCAGACACGACTCACTGTGTCAAAACGCGGGGCACTATCGGGGCGGAGTGCTTTGTAGAGGGCTTCGCGCGTGATTCCGGCCGACTTGGCTATCTCGGTCATTCCGCGAGCGCGGGCTATGTCGCCCAGTGCCGCCGCCAGCAGGGCTGCATCGTTCGCCTTCAGAATGTCGGTCAAGTAAGCGGCGATGGATGTCTCGCTGTCGAGATAAGGCGCTGCGTCGAACTCGGGCAGGTCGGCCACTTTAATGCGTTTGTTCATGTGTGTTTCCTCCGGTCAGTCCAGCAATGCCGCCAGTGCCTTGGCGCGTTTGATGTCGCTTTTCTGCGTGCGCTTGGAGCCGCCAACAAGCAACACAATGAGTTGCGTACCGCGCTGGGTGAAGTACACGCGTCAGCCTGCGCCCATGTGTATGCGTAGCTCCGACACACCTTCGCCAACTGGCTCAACGTCACCCATTAATCCGCGCTCCAATCGCTTGATCCTGGCCACGATTACCCCACGCACCTGTTCGTCAGAAAGGCCGTCGAGCCAAATAGTGAATTCGCGAAGTGGCTTGATCGAGAACATGGGCCAAATGTAATCGAACGATTACAAAACGTCAAGCGGTTTAGCCGTGCCGCTGGATCTTTGGCATGGCTACTTGAGCAGCAGGAGAATCGACCCGAATAGAAAGACCGGTAGAACGGAATCAATGCCCGCGCATCGCCGCGCGGGTTTGCACCAGTTTGCCGTCGCGGTAGTCGGCCATGGCCTGCTCGATTTCCGCGCGGGTGTTCATCACAAAGGGGCCGTATTGCACCACCGGCTCGCCTATCGGCCGCCCGGCAACCAGAATGAAGCGCGCGCCGTTTGCGCCGGCCGCAATGTCCATCGTGTCGCCCGACCCCAGCACCGCCAGGGTGTGTGTGGCCAGGTCGTCACCAGCCAGGCGGGCGCTGCCTTCGAAGACATAGACGAAAGCATGGCGTGATTCATCCAGCGGCAGCGAGAACGCAGCGTGGGCGGGCAGCGCCACATCGAGATAGAGCACGTCGGTGGACGGGTCCTCGATGACGCCGTGCGTGCCCTTGAATTCACCCGCCAGCACCCGCACCCGGCCGACCTCCAGCGCCACTTCCGGAATGGCGGCCGACGAGAATTCCTGATAGTCCGGGTCGGACATTTTTTCGCGCGCCGGCAGGTTGATCCAGAGCTGGAAGCCGCGCATCAGACCGTTGGCCTGGCGCGGCATTTCGGAATGGATCACGCCGCTGGCCGCCTTCATCCATTGCACGCCGCCGGGCTTCAGCTCGCCCTGGTTGCCCATGCTGTCGCGGTGCTGCATGTGGCCGTCGAGCATGTAGGTAAAGGTGATGAAGCCGCGATGCGGATGATCCGGAAACCCGGCGATGTACTCGTCCGGGTTGTCGCTGCCAAAGTGGTCCAGCAGCAGGAACGGATCCAGGTTGCGCAGCGCCGGCGTGCCGATGCTGCGGTGAACCGTGACCCCCGCGCCTTCGGTCACTTCGTAGGCGGGAACGCGTTGACGGATGGTGCGTGTGCTCATGGCTGATTCCTTTCTGAATATTCCCCAATGCAAATGGGCTTCGGTTTTATGCCGCGACGAGGGCTGGCCAGTCGCGTGTCAGCATCTGGTCGATGCGGCTGGCAGCATGCTCGCGGGCAGCGTCGCCGCGCATCATGCCGCGGTCGGCGGCGATCACCTCGATATCGGTGACGCCGAGAAACCCCAGCACGAACTTCAGCCAGGGCGTGGCAAAGTCGATGTCGCTGCCGACTTCGGTGCCGCCGGTGGCCGTCAGAATATAGACCTTCTTGCCGCTCAATAATCCTTGCGGGCCTTGCTCGGCGTAACGGAAGGTGAGCCGGGCGCGGGCGATCTGGTCGATCCAGGCCTTGAGGCTGGCCGGCACGCCGAAGTTGTAAATGGGCGCGCCGATCACCCAGACGTCAGCGTTCATGACTTCGGCGACCAGTGCGTCGGAGCCGGCCAAGGCTTGACGTTGCGGTTCGCTGCGTGCGGCCGTATCGGTGAAATTGGCGTTGACCCAGGCGGCATCGACAAAGGGCAGGCCCTGCGCTACGTCGCGCCGGGTCACGGTCAGGCCGGGCTGGCGTTGCAGCATGCCTTCAATCAACCGATCACCCAGTTGACGTGTAATCGAGCCGTCGACGCGGGCGCTGGAATCGACTCGCAACACGCGCAGGACGGACGGGGAAGACGGGATGGGTGTGGTTTGCATGATGGGAGTCTCCTGTGAACAGAGTGCCGGATGGGCACCGTCATGACATTGTGGTTGTTGCAATCACAGGGATAAAGGTGCAATTATTCAATTAACTGTTCTTTAATCAGGAACAAATGGATACCTTTGCGCACATGCGGGTGTTTGTCGGCATTGTCGAGGCCGGCAGTATTCGTGGCGCCGCCGAGCGGCTGGGAATGGCCAAATCCGCGGTCAGCCGGCGGCTGGCCGAACTCGAGGCACGCCTTGGCACCGCCCTGATCCAGCGCACCACGCGCCGGCTTAATCTCACCGACAGCGGCCGCGATTTTTATGCGCGTTGCGTTGCCATCCTCGCCGATCTGGAAGAGGCCGAATCAGCGGTGTCGCAGGCCCATGGCGCGCTCAAGGGCGGGCTCAAGGTGGCGCTGCCGCTGGCCTTTGGCTTGCGGCACCTGGCTCCGCTGATTCACGAATTCATGACGCGGCATCCCGAGGTGCGTTTTGAACTGGATTTCAATGATCGCCAGATCGACCTGATGCAGGAGGGCTTCGATCTGGCCATCCGTATTGCCACACTGGAAGACTCCAGTTTGATCGCACGTCGCCTGGCGCCCATACGCCACATCCTGTGCGCCAGCCGGGGCTATCTGGCGAAGCACGGCGCCCCCGGAACGGCGGCCGATCTTGCGCGCCACGTTTGTCTGGCTTACAGCAATCTGCGCGATCCCGGCTTGTGGACGTATCGCGGGCCGGACGGCCAGGCGGGCACCGTGCGCGTGCCGGTGCGTCTGGCCGCCAGCAGCGGCGAATTCCTGATGCAGGCGGCCATTGCCGGCGAAGGCCTGCTGCTGCTGCCCACCTTTTATGTTCATGAGGCCTTGCGCACGGGGCAATTGGTGCTGGCGCTGCCCGATCACACCTGGCCGGAACTCAGCGCGTATGCGGTGTATCCGCCGACGCGCTTCCTGTCTAACCGGGTGCGGGCGTTGATCGATTTTCTGGTGGAGCGACTGGCGGGTGAGCCCTATTGGGACCGGGTAGAACAAGGCGTAGATGTCGGGGCTTGACTGGGAGGGCTGGACTGGATGGCGATAATCGCAGTTCGATACTTAATATTAAGCATGAATAACCGTTACTAAAGTATTGAATCATCCATGCAAAGCTTAACGCCTAGTCATTAAATAGGGTTATTGAGCACGCCCGACAGAAATAAGGCTGACCCATAATAATGGACTTGTATAAATTGCCTATAGCCGAAATCCTCAAATTCTTGCCCGTCCCACCTGATACGAGCCTCATTTACGTTAGCGCCTACAGCCCTGTATGGGTAATCATCTCCGTATTTCTGGCCATTTTCGCCGCCTATGCTGCACTGAGCGCCTCGAAACGAATCGGAGATTTGCATCACGCTGCATCCAAGCTTGCCTGGGCATTGATCAGTGCGCTCACTCTGGGTGTCGGTATCTGGGCGATGCATTTCATCGGCATGCTGGCATTGAATCTGCCCTGTGGGGTCAGATACGATCCATTCATCACGCTGATTTCAATGATTCCGGGCATCCTGGCCAGCGGAGTTGTATTGGGCGTCGCGTGGCATGGGGAAAAACGCTTGTCACTCTGGGTCCGCAGCGTCCTGCTCGGCGCGGGTATCGGAACCATGCACTACACGGGTATGGCCGCCATGCGACTGGATGGTTTCGTGCGCTACGATCCATCCTTATTCGTAATATCGATCTTCGTGGCGGTTGCACTGTCCTACCTCGCATTGCGCGTAAAAGAGACGGTGATTGGCTTAAAGAAGCGGCATGATGCGCTGGTCGCTGTCATCATGGGCGGCGCAGCTTCTGGCATGCATTACACCGGCATGTCCGCCGCATACTTCGTACGGGGTGACGTGGCGGCGTTGCCTGCCTCGGTCTTCACCACCAACACCCTGGCCATCACCGTCGCCCTCACTACAGTCTTTCTGGCGCTGGGCGCATTGACCCTCGCCGCCATTTCACGTAACCGCGAGATGACCGACCAGCTTCGCGACAGCGAGGAACGCTGGAAATTTGCGCTGGATGGCGCTGGGGACGGCGTGTGGGACTGGAATCCGCAAACCGATGGGGCTTTTTATTCCAGGCGCTGGAAAGAAATAATCGGTTACGGCGAGGACGAATTTGCGAGCACCGGAACGGCGTGGATAGAACATCTCCATCCTGATGACAAGGATCGTGTGCTCACCACCGTCCAGCGGTATTTCGAGGACCGCCAAACTTTCTTTGTGGTCGAATTTCGCATGCGCTGCAAGGATGGCTCCTGGAAATGGATATTGGGCAGGGGCAAGCTGGTCAGTCGGGATGCCAGCGGAAACCCGACGCGCATGATTGGCACGCTCACCGATATCAGCGGACGCAAACACGTTGAGGAACAGCTGCATATCGCTGCCATCGCATTCGATTCGCAGGAAGGGATGATGGTCACCGATGCCGACGGGGTGATCATGCGGGTCAATCGCGCCTTCACCGAGATTACCGGCTACACCGCCGAGGAGGCTGTGGGCCAGACCACGCACCTGCTCAGGTCGGGCCGCCACAACGCAGACTTTTATCTCGGGATGTGGGAGACCATCAACCGTACCGGCGGATGGCAGGGAGAAGTATGGGACCGGCGCAAGACCGGCGAAGAGTATCCGAAATGGCTCACGATCTCGGCGGTGAAGGACGACAATGGCGCCACGACCCATTATGTCGGCACGCATTTCGATATTACGGAACGCAAGAAGGCGGAAGAAAAAATCAACGAACTGGCCTTCTTTGATCAACTCACCGGCCTGCCCAACCGGACACTCCTGCTGGACCGCCTGAGACAGTCCATGATCGCCAGCGCCCGCGACGACAGTTATGGTGCGTTGCTGTTCATAGACCTCGATAATTTCAAAACGCTCAACGATACGCTCGGCCATGACATGGGCGACCTGCTGCTTCAGCAGGCCGCCCAGCGACTGATGGCGTGTGTGCGGGTAAGCGACACCGTGGCCCGGATCGGGGGGGATGAGTTTGTGTTGATTTTGATCGGACTCAGCATGAACGAAAGGGAAGCCGCATTCGATATCGAAACGTGCGCCAGAAAGGTTCTCTCCACGCTCAACCAGCACAAGTCCAAGGAAGCGGGGCGCAACGCATTGCGTTTCTTTGACCCGGACATGGAAATTGCCGTCATGAATCGCGCCGCGCTGGAAAAGGATCTTCGCGAGGCGATTCAGCAGCAGCAGTTCCTGCTCCACTACCAGGCGCAGGTTGTGGGTGAAGGTCGATTGACGGGAGCCGAAGTCTTGCTGCGCTGGCCGCATCCTCAACGCGGCATGGTGTCGCCGGCCGAATTCATACCCTTGGCAGAAGAAACCGGGTTGATCCTGCCCCTGGGCCACTGGGTGCTGGAAACCGCCTGCGCGCAACTGGCCATCTGGGCGACCCGCCCGGAGATGGCGCATCTCACGGTTGCGGTGAATGTCAGCGCCCATCAGTTCAGCCAGACTGACTTCGTGGACCAGGTGCTGGCGGTACTCCATGCCACCGGCGCGAACCCACAGCGACTGAAGCTGGAGCTGACCGAAAGCCTGCTGGTCGGGAACGTTCAGAGCCTTATTGAAAAAATGTTTGCGCTGAAATCAAAGGGGGTGGGGTTTTCGCTGGATGACTTCGGCACCGGCTATTCCTCGCTTTCTTACCTGAAGCAGTTGCCGCTCGATCAGTTGAAGATTGACCAGTCGTTTGTGCGCGACATACTCAATGACCCGAACGATGCAGCCATTGCAAAAACCATCGTGGCGCTCGCCCAAAGCCTTGGCCTGGGCGTCATTGCGGAGGGGGTGGAAACCGCAACGCAACGTGACTTCCTGTCCGGCCTGAGCTGCCATGCCTATCAGGGCTATTTCTTCAGCCGGCCGCTGCCACTGGAAAATTTTGAAGCGTTTGCGCTGGGGGGGCTCACTACGCGCCAAGCTGAAGGGGGCTCAAAAGTAGAAAGCCCTGTTCTCTACCAGCCAGTCCCGCTGTTGCTCCCAAGACTCATTTGATCTGTCGCGGCTTGTCGGCGATGTCCACAGGCCGTTCTGAACCCGGGCTCAGCCCCCGGTCATCGACATGAAGCGCAGGATCTTGTGCGGCGCTTCGTTGAACTCGTGGCGTTCGGGCTTGAGGTTGATGGCTTCGATAATCGCCGCTTCCAGTTCGGCGTCGCTGCAGCCGCCGCGCAAGAGGGGGCGGAATTCGAATTTTTCGTCCTGCCCCAGACACATGTAGGCGGTGCCGTCGACGGCGATGCGCACGCGGTTGCAGGTTTGGCAAAAGTGCTGCGAGATGGGGGTGATGAAGCCGACGTTGAAACGGCCGTCCGGCGTGCCGAGGTAACGCGCCGGCCCGGCGCCGGGCAGGGTGGTCTCGACCAGG